>JAKADF010000334.1 GCA_021820805.1 Bacillota bacterium | reverse complement strand
TATTTCTTTGCATGACCTGCCTGAGGGAATTGCGATTGGTGCCGGAGGTGCAGTTCATAGAAGTGTAGGGCTAATTATTGCTCTCGCCATCGCACTCCATAATGTTCCTGAGGGGATGAGTATTGCGCTTCCGCTCTGTCTTGCTAAGGTGAAGAAATGGAAAGTTTTCTCCGTCACCTTTCTTGCAGGTCTTGTAACCCCGCTCGGAACAGCACTATCTTTGTGGCTGTTCCAGATCTCTTCCGCATTCATTTCTATTTCTCTTGCCTTTGCCAGTGGAGCAATGCTTTACGTTGTTGCTCGTGACATTTTGCCAGAATCGATAAACGTTAGTCAAATTTATACAGCTATCGGTGTAATTTGCGGGTCATCCGTAATGTTCGGAGTATCCATTATTATGCATTGACTAAGTGTTATTACCACCTAAAGTTCATAAAAACAATCGCGAAATATGGATTTTGCCAAATAGATGTATATACTATTAACTAAATAATAAACTAGTTTTAGACTCAATTTAAATAAGGGGAAAGGAAGGATAAAAGGTAAATGAAAAAACGTTTATTGAACAGTTTGAAGATTGGCTTTATGATTTTAGCAGCCGCGTTCGGAATGACAGGATGAGAAGATGTATTGAACACTATAAATAAAGACGGCATACCTATGTCGTAAGATATGCCGCCTTTATTTTTACATCAAGATAGAATTAACCGCCGATATAGGACATTTCAACTTTCTTGCCACGGTGTTTTACGTTTAAGTTTTGAGACCGCAGTTCGGAGTATCTGTCATCTCTCTGTGTCCAAATGGTTTCAATAACCTGTGTAATTTCCTCGTCTGTTTTCCCGCTCCGAAGCAGTTCGCGAATATCCGTGCTGTCTGCAGCAAAGAGGCATGTGTATAACTTCCCATCAGACGAAAGCCTTGCTCGAGAGCACTGACTACAAAATGGCTGCGTGACAGAAGCAATGATGCCAATTTCACCTTTACCGTCTTTATACCGATACCTGCGTGCAACTTCTCCGCGATAGTTTGCATCGACTGGCTCAAGCGGCCACTGTTCGTTAATGGTTGAAACAACTTGAGCGCCTGAGATAACATCGTCAAGCCGCCATTTGTTATGGTTGCCGACATCCATAAATTCGATGAACCGCAAAATGTGCCCGGTTCCGCGAAAGTGTTCAGCCATCGGCAGAATGCTGTCTTCGTTATGTCCTCTTTTTACAACCATATTGATTTTGATTGGTCCAAGCCCTGCTTCTGCTGCATTGTCAATTGCCTCCAGTACTTTGGAAACAGGGAAGTTAACGTCATTTAGAGACTTAAACACATCGTCGTCTAACGAATCTAAGCTGATAGAAATCCGGTGCAGGCCGGCAGCTTTCAGATTCTTGGCTGTTTTTTTCGTTAAGACCGATCCGTTTGTGGACATTGCCAAATCATCGATGCCAGGAACTTCAGCAACCATCGCGACTAGTTTCTCAATGTTTCTACGGAGTAACGGTTCTCCGCCAGTGAGCCTGACCTTTCGGACACCATGGGCAGCAAAAATCCGAACGAGACGTTGAAGTTCTTCGAAGGATAACAACTGGTCGCCGTGCATGAAGACATGGTCTGGTCCGAATATTTCCTTAGGCATACAATAGACACAGCGAAAATTACATTTATCAGTAACAGAAATTCTGAGGTCATTGAGAGGTCTACCAAATCTATCACGATAAATTGCGGGTTTGTTAGATTCCAATGTTTCAAGGTTTGATTCCATAAAAACTCCTCCTAAAGAAATACAGTCTAAGTGTAAGAAGTAATTATATCAAAATTATCAGATCAGTAAGGTTTCGTCGAACTTTTATTTATTATCTACTGGAGTACAACCTTGTGGGGAAAATTTCTTAAGCTCACGCAGAATAACCATACGAAGCACTTGCTACGTTTTATCAAAGCAAAGGAGCCAAGGAAATTTATGGGGAAGCCTTTCGACTGATATATACAAAATGGTACAGGAAGGTCCATATACAGTTCGATGTCCGCTTTGTGCCATCGACGCAGTGATCCATTAGCTTTTCTCTTAACTTAGTGTCATAAGCTTGAAACTTCTATAACGCCTCGTGCCGAACCTTATGAAGTTTTTTGTGTACTGCCTTGCCTTATGGTTCGTTCCTTACCCATTTATCAGCACCATTCAAAAAATTTATTTCTACAAAAAAATTCTATAAAGTTAAATCAAGAGCTTTCAATTATTATTGAGTAACTATATCAATGCTCCTTTTATGAAGGAAGCCCTTACCATCGCGTAAAAAAGTTCCATTGCACTGATTTTGTTTTGCCGTTATCTCTGACAAAATACTAATTGCAATCTCCTCTGGAGACTCCGCACCAATGTCTAGCCCTGCAGGTGAATGCAACTTCTCCATTTGCTCACTGTCAAAGGTCAATCCGTCAACAGCAATTCTGTCGATTATTCTTTTGATTCTCTTACGAGGCCCTAACATACCCAAATAAGGTATAGAAGTTGGCAATAGAAATCTCACTATTTGCTCATCTATCAAGTAATTATGAGTCATGACTACATAGTGCGCTGTATCATCTATATCGATTTCATCATAGCAGTTTTTTATCGGATGAATAATTTCATCTGCCTCAGGAAAATGTTGCTTATTTGCAAAATCCAGACGATGATCAACAACTGTCACATAAAAGTGCATCAACTTTGCATACTTCACAAGCGGCACCGCATCAAATCCTGCACCAAATACAACTAACCTATTTCTTGGCCTCACTTTTTCGACAAATACTTTGGCCATTACTCCACTTATTTCTCTATCCTCTATATAGGAAATCATAGAGTCAAAGTTCTGGAACACCTCATCATGCTTATCAGATACAAAACGGGTTCCTACCGGTAATTTGCACACATTATTTGATTCAATTACTGTAACTGCTGTATATGACCTTCTGCAATTTAAACGACTATTGAGATCCTCGTATATGGACATCGCGATTGTCGGGAATCGAGTAGAATCAAACGGCTCAATCCATAAAGTGAGTGCACCGTTACAACCCACGCCAAGCCCCCACAGCAAATCGTCAGCGGGTCGAAAGTCATAGTTGACCGTTTTAGAAGAGCCTGTATCCATCACTTCCAAAGCATGCTCAAAAATATCCTTTTCGACACAGCCCCCGCTTATTATGCCTAAAATTCGACCGCCCTCCGTAATTAAGCAACGGACTCCCTCGCGTCTATACGTTGAACCCTCAACTTTGACAATAGTCGCTAGCGCTGCACGCTGCCCATTATCAAGACACTTTTTCAATTCAGAAATAATGGCTTCTAGCATCGTAAATCACCTTTTTTAATGAATTTGTTTTTCGTAATTTCCATTTGGCTCCTGCATACCGTCGATAAGTTATCGTTGAATGATAAACTGTTACACTTTCCAGTTCACAGCGAGCAAAAAGTATCCTAAACTTATTAAAAAAAAGGGAAATAAATAAAGAAATCGTATAAGTAACCAAGTTCATTTGAACAAAGGAGTATTGGGAATGTTTCGAATTTAAGTTCGAAAATTTGAACATGAAGCGTCAAGAAATTAGAGCATTATACATTTTCCTTTTTTGTTTATATGAAATTTAGACGGCATATTAGGAAGCTTAATATACCTTGAATATGCCGTCCTTCCAACACACTGCTGTTTAGCGAATCACCATTTCACTCAACAAGCGCAAAGAACAAATAAGATGCATCAAATTACTTTTCTCTTATCTTGCGACTTCTATTACAGAAAATAAGTAAAACTAAAATAACAGTGTTAACCTCATATAGGAAGAAAGTATATCAATGTCACTCGATTTTACTTATTATGCACTTTAACCAACAGCACCCGAGGAACTCAAGATTTCTTTCGCCATTGACTTAAAAAATTGCCCAATAATCAATTTTGCTACTCCCGATAACATTCTTTGCCCAACACCAGCTATTAACCCGCCAATTTGTGCCTCTCCTTCGTAATTAGCCGTTGTATCTCCAAGCAGTTCACTTAGATGCACATGGGCTGTAGCGTTAACAATTCCCATTGCACCTTCGGCGTTTATAACCAACGTAAAAGTTTCCGGATACTGTTTGTTTGTCAGCCTTGTCCGACTCTGGTAAGAACCTTTAATTGCAGCAATCCCCATCTCAATTTGAGATTCATATTCGTCTGTGCCTATTACCCTCATTTCTTTACATCCTGGTATACACCTTGCTAAAATATCTTTATTGTTCATATAATCCCAAACAATCTCCTTCGGAGCTGAAAACTTTTGGCTTCCACTTATACGCATGAATTCTTCTCCTCCTAAATCGTTCTAAGAAATGCCTCAACCTTGCTGTTAAAGTCATTGGGATTGTCAATATTAGATAAATGACCGGCAGAGGGAACGATTTCAAGTCTTGAATTTTTAATACTCCCTACCAACTTCTGCGCCATATCTATAGGAGTCTTAAAATCTTGTTCACCTATTAATACAAGAGTTGGAACCTGAATTTTTGCTAACTTCGTATCTAAATCAACTCTAAAGCAAACCTCTGCAGACTTCTTGTATACATCCAGGCTCATTGGTGCAACCGCAC
>JAKADF010000333.1 GCA_021820805.1 Bacillota bacterium | reverse complement strand
AGAGATCCTGCTTCCAATCAAATGACCCTCGTTCAGGCGCCCCGGCTTCCACTTGTATGACGGGAATATAACCTGGATTGCTCAACATATTCTGTTTTTCTGTTTGCAGGATTAGCGTTTCTAATTTATTGAGCAGTGTGGTTTTTCCAACTCCGCTAGGGCCAATCAAATTGATAACTTGCTGCTCAACCGCGTTTCTTACCGCGCGCCAGATTCTTTCGCGTGCGAACTCTAAGTTGGCATGACTCACCGTATATTTGTAGAAATAATCTTTTCGAGCTTGTTGGTTGTCGGATGACAGCAATGCTACAGGAAAATGCTGCTCGATGTCGGACGTGTCGATTTCCTTGATGAAATTTTCGAACATCAGAACCGCTCCTTTCTTTTTGGCTTCCGAAGCACAGCCGTTGATGTCACATTGCTATCGGGGGTATATTTAGGTTCAGGGCTATTGTCATCTGTGCCAGGAATAACATGTGTGGTGTTTGAATTGTCCTGGGCAGACCAATCTGACTTTTCTTCTGAATAACAATCTTTTAAAGCCCTATCTTGTGCGACCTGAAGTTTATATTCGTCTTGTTCTTTTATTTCGGAAATGAAGCGTGCTAGTTTACTGGAGTCGATGGACTGGTTTGATCCAAGGCGATACCTCTTTCTGTATTCTTCCGTTACTATTTCGATTTCCTTAAGTGAACGCCCATGGTACTCAAACTGTTTGCAAATGCACTTGTGCCATTGATTCTTAACGAACGCATATACTAGACCAGCGTTCGAAGGGTCGTATACAACTGGCACGGTAAGTCCCATAACACCGGGTTCCTTCAATACTTGATTCCAAAAATAGCGGTTTTGAAACTTGATTCCTGCCCGGTGAATCTTTAGAGACCCTTTAGGCGTAGGTGGTAGTGTTAAAATGTCGATTATTGGTGTATAGCTGATCATTTCGAAGGGGCGGTTCCCAGTGATAGCTAGTCGGCGTTCGAACAATTTCCTCGGACTGAAACCCAGTGAAGAATGTTGGGAGCGGTCGTAAATATCAAAAAAATATTCCTCGAGCTTTTCACGCAAAGCTCTTAAGGTCCAGATAGCTTGCCGCCTAGGATCAACGCTTTTGGTCATCTGGCGCGGTGTTTTAGTTGCCTGTGAATTTCCGCGCAGATTTTTCAGCATCTGTGTGTTTATCGTACCAAAGTATCGTTCGATACGAGTGCCATAACGTGCTTCCGCGGGTGGTCTATGCATGAGGTGTACTCCGTATACAGCTAAAAAGGTTTCAAAAGCTGTGCTGTGGAATTCCTTGCCATTGTCAACAACGATATACTGCGGTAGCCTTTGGTAACGCTTGATACAATTTTTCAAGACCATAAGAACTGATATGGCGCTCGGGGCTTCAAAAGTAAGATAACTACCAAGAACACGACGTGAGTAATCGTCAATCATAACTGATAGCCATGGTTTGCCTAAGACAAGCCCTGTCCTACTATCGACTACAAATATATCAAGTGGTGTGTGATCTAAATGTGCTCGTTCAAAAGGGCGTGTAGCATGTGGAAGAAATACCTCGCTGTCTAGTGGGGATTCAGTCTGATAAGCTGCCCGCCGTCCTTGGCGATGTAGTGTCTGTAGATATCTATCACGTTTCTCGATTGCCTTAAGAAATGTCTTTAGCGACGGAGGTTTAAGCCCTTCCTGTTTGCATTCTTCACAAAGACGATTATAAACGGATTTACGTGTTTCCTGAGTTGAATTTTCAAAGTGCTTTGTTATATATTCTTCCATCTTCGTAATTAATGAGTTATCAAGTCTAGACTCTCTACGGCCCTTGTATCCATGTTTTGACAGTAAGCCAAGATAGCCTATACCGTAAGTTTGTTGAGCAGTTTTGTATTTTTTGACCCAATCCCTAAGTGTTCTGTCAGGTACCTGTAGCACAACGGATTTATCGCCAGCGATATACCGTTCTACTTGTGTTGCACGATAATTGGCTTCTTTTTTAGCTTTTGGGGATGCATGTAGGATTATCTTTTTTGCATCTTCAGGTATTTCACTCTCATCTAAGGTAGTTCCATTCATAATCCCTTTTCCTAATAGTTGTTGAATTTGATTCTTTGTAAGTAAAACTAGGTCATCACCATTCGGGTCGATTAAGGTAAGTCGAGTTGACCCAACGTTTGCGATTGTCCAAGTACGCCCACTCCATACGATTTTGCTATTTACCTCCAGTTTTGCAGGAGAAATTTGATACGCAGTAGGCTTAAACGAATGATCTAGCATATCAAGAGTTTTGCCGGTGATTTCATCTGGGAAAACGGGGACAAAGTCAGGGTCTGACAGGCGGTAAGTATGAAGATCTACATACAAATCCCCGTTCTGAATCATTTTGTTGATGTCGTCTGGGTTAAACCGCTGGCAAAGGAGGAACAGTGTAATCCCCGGTTCGTTTTGAACAGTTTCTAATATCTGTTTGTACGACTTCTCGGCCACAGTATGTTGTTCGTAACCGTATAAATAGGTAATATTCGAATACAATATCATGTCCAGATCCATTTCCGTAATGATCCGGTAGCTAAATCCAAGTTTCCCCACTTCCTCTTCACAAGGTGGGGAGTGCCAATGCTCACCGTCAAAGGTGTATCGCTCAGGGTGTTCCTGCATTAGCTTTAGCAGTTTTTTGTGGGGTTTGCATGAAATGTATTCAAACCCTGTTTTGTTAAGTGCACCGAAATCCGGATATTCTGTAAAGGAGTCACGCTTACCATTTGTACGCATGTAAGAGATTTGGAGTTTGGACGGTTGGTCATAGATTTCCAAATTCTCGTCGTTGTATTCATACTCCCAGAGTGTTGTAAGCTCTAAAACCCCACTCTCATATTGCAGGGACATGCCCATTTTATGGCTTTGGTATTTGCCAGTTACGTGTCTCGGCCCGGACACCACACTACGGGCGGGATTACCGAGCCGTATGCGCTGAATTGCTTTGAGCGCCGGCTCCGGTATGTTGTTTGTAGTACACCATTGTGCAAATTCGAGTTCGCTCATCATGCCTGAATTTCACTTCCGCTGTTAATTTATTTGCTATTAATTAGTCTAACAGCATTTTTATCGACCGTTTGAAATTACTCTAAATGCAATTTTTGAGTTGAAATTTCTTCCTTGAAATTCAAACTAACCCGTGGTATAATGCATTCCTCTAACCATATGTCCTTAAGACACCTTTCCCTCAACAAACCAGGTTTGCCGAGATACTCTTCGACGTTTCTTTGGGTGGGGTTTTTACCTTCTCTCTTCACTGCTAAAACTGCTCGTCTAATATCCAGTGCAATTCTGGAGAGTCGCTGTTCATGGTTTTGAATGATGCTGTACTGATACCGTAGGATAATTTGGTGAGATAGTTTGGGAAACTTCCGACTTAATAATCTTCGATCCACCTGCAACTCAGATGCTAACGTAGTTAAAGATGGTGGAGGAAGTTGCGACAAGGATGCTTGCATTCGACTCCGGATTTTAGAATTCGATGAATATTGTTGACTGTGAGACTTCCGAGTTGAACTGTAAGCTGAAACTGGTTTGTGCCGAATGGGATAACAAATGTCTAACAATATGTCCAGGGGAATTCGATTTGACTCGTGATACCATCCGTGCAGAGAATTTTTTGGAATGTTTAAGTATCTACTCAACTCGGCCCGATTCATTGACATTGTTGACGTTAAATATTGAATGTATTGTTGAACTGAAATTTGTTTTATTAATTCTGCATTTTCGAAAGCCAAATAGAGTAGGGTGTTCATGGCAGATGTATAGTAAATTTGACGTTTAAATTCGTTTACATTTGATTGAGCAGTGAATGGTGTTTGAACTCCGAGATACCCTCCACACTTACAATATCCAGGGATGCTGTAGCGTTCCCACCAGAATACAGTTTTCTTACAGTGCGGGCAAAGCTGCTCTAAATGTTGTTCATGAAGAGGACAGACTTGTATTACTTGTAGTGACCATACCAACGGCTCATAAATATCGGTTTGTGAATCTCTCATCTCCTCTAGGCATGTCGGACACCAAGCCCTTCGATGTTTGATCAGGCGCCGGTTATTGATTAAATGCTGGAAGGGGAGAAGTGTTAACGAAGTTAGGTCGCTCCTACAGGTAAGCTTTTGGATTGTTTGCACTAAAGTGGTCGCACCATCTCCGATGCCGTTCAATGAGCCGGACTGAGCAAGAAATTTCGTTCCGCCACCGTGACGAATAGAACTCAGGTAAGTTTTATCAAGTAATGGAATTAAGACGTCATGAATCATGCACGACATGGATATGAAGTGTTTTCGTGCCAAGCGACCAATGTAACTTGTAAGGCTTTCCACCCCGTATTTATCGACTCGTGGTTCAAGATGGAACAATCGAGACCGAGGAGCAACGTCTGGCTTAGTTTCATTTCCTGTTGGCCCAATCATAAAAATCCCCTCGTAAATCTTGGTGTACCCCAGGGTTCAATTTTTAGCTAAGTATTGCTAAACATCTATTGAACATCGTGTATGTTTAATTATGCAAACAATATGTTCAAATATCTAAACGTCCATACCTCGGATTCCAAATTTTCCTGCTATAGTAGCTGCATTTTTAAATA
>JAKADF010000003.1 GCA_021820805.1 Bacillota bacterium | reverse complement strand
GCTGGGCCATTTCGGTGCTGGCCGTGTTCTTATCAAGCCGGCTCCGGAAGGTAGCGGTGTTATTGCTGGCGGTCCAGCACGTGCAGTTTTGGAACTCGCAGGTATTAAGGATATTGTGACCAAATCACTTGGATCGAATAATCCAATTAATATGGTTCACGCAACTCTTGACGCCTTGAAACAGTTGAAGCGTGCTGAAGAAGTTGCACGTCTTCGCGGTAAGAATGTCGAAGAAATTCTCGGTTAGGAGGGGTAAAGATGGCGAAAAAACTAGCTATTACGTTGGCGAAGAGCCCCACTCACCGTCCCGAGAACCAGCGCAGAACTGCTTTTGCGCTTGGACTTCGCAAACTCCATCAAACCGTAGTTCGTGAAGACACGGACGTGATTCGTGGAATGGTAGGGCGTATCCGTCACTTAGTTACTGTTGAAGTTATTGATGCTGAATAATGATTGATAAAGGAGGTGTAGCCCGTGCAACTGCATGAGCTAAAGTCGAACCCAGGCGCACGTAAATCTCGTAAACGAGTGGGTCGTGGCACAAGTTCTGGCATGGGTAAAACGTCTACTCGTGGACACAAGGGCCAATGGGCTCGTTCTGGCGGTGGAGTTCGCCCTGGTTTTGAAGGCGGTCAGAATCCGTTGTTCAAGCGTTTGCCAAAGCGTGGTTTCAGCAACGTACGTTTTGCGAAACAGCTTTCCGTTGTAAACCTTGAGTCTCTTAATCAGTTTGCGGACGGTACGGTTGTAACCCCTGAACTTCTGGTTGAAACTCGCTTGGTTCGCGAGTTGTTGGACGGTGTGAAAGTACTGGGATCCGGTGATTTGACAGTTAAATTAACTGTTAAAGCAAATGCGTTCTCTGAGGCTGCTAAATCGAAGATTGAGGCTGCCGGTGGCACTGTCGAGGTGATCTAAGGTGGGTCATACCATCGCGAACCTCTGGCGATTGAAGCACATAAGGAATCGGATACTGTTCACTTTGTTTGTTATTGCTATGTACCGGATAGGCACGTACTTTCCGGTACCTGGCATGAATACAAACGCACTCGGATCGGGTAAAAACGAGTTGTTTAATCTGTTGAACATGTTTTCCGGTGGCGCGTTTTATCGCTTTTCAATATTCGCGATGAGCGTGACGCCGTATATTACGGCTTCAATTATCGTTCAGTTATTGCAATCAGGCGTGGTAGCGCGGTTTGAAGAGTGGCAGAAAGAGGGCGAATCTGGACGCCAAAAGTTAACGCAGATTACGAGGTATTTAACCGTAGCGTTCGGTATCCTGCAAGCAGCAGGTATGACCTATACTTTTCACGGATCTGGATTTCTCTATCAAAGCGCAGATAACTGGTGGTCTTATATCGTTATTGTGATTGCATTAACAGCTGGTGACACGCTGCTTATGTGGTTTGGTGAAATGATTACTGAAAAAGGTGTAGGGAACGGAATTTCAATTATCATCTTTGTTAGTATCATTTCTCAGTTTGGTAACTTTAGCAACCAAATCATTCAGAAATGGTTCATGGTACCGAACAGCCAAATGTTCATGAGTGTGTTAAAGATTTTGATGTTAGCAGCAGGGACGATAGTCATATTCGCTGTGATTGTATTTATTCAACAGGCTGAACGCAGAATTCCAGTACAGTATGCTAAGCGGGTCGTTGGCAGAACAGTTTACAGCGGACAACAGACGCATATTCCGCTTAAGATTAACGCAGCAGGCGTTATTCCGGTAATTTTTGCGGTTTCGTTGTTGATACTGCCATATACGATATCAACGTACTTTCAGTCTAAGGCTTGGGCTGCGTTTATTCTGAGATACTTGTATCCGAATTCTGTTTGGTACATCGTGTTCGAAGTCGTGCTGATTATTGCGTTCACGTTCTTCTACACACATGTTCAAATCAATCCGCAACAACTTGCGGAACAGCTGCAGAAGCACGCTGGGTATATTCCTGGCATACGGCCTGGTGACGATACAGAGGCGTATATTGTTCGTGTTGTAAACCGAATTACCGTCTTCGGATCGTTGTTTTTAGGTATCATCTCGGTACTTCCCTTTGTGTTGCTATCGGGGATTAAACTCCAGACGAGCGCCATTAGTGGAACATCGCTGCTTATTATTGTCGGTGTTGCACTTCAGGTATTGCAACAAATGGAGGGACAATTACTGCAGCGAAATTATCGAGGATTTATTCGCTGACCGACATACGGTGAGGAGGAACCGCGATGCAAGTCATTCTGTTGGGTCTGCCAGGAGCTGGCAAGGGAACACAGGCTGAACGTATTACGGCTGAATTTGGTATCCCGCACATATCTACAGGAGACATGTTTCGCAGAGCGATTGCGGCGGGAACAGCACTTGGGCAGAAACTTAAGTCTTATTTGGACAGTGGACGCCTGGTTCCGGATGATGTGACTATATCTGTCGTAAAGGAACGGTTGTTGCAAAACGACACGGAGAACGGCTTTTTACTTGATGGGTTTCCAAGGACACTTGGCCAGGCAGATGCACTAACTACTATGCTAAAAGAAATCCATCGTGACTTGGATGTTGTTCTTTATATCCACGTGCCGCAGGAAGTGTTGCTCGCAAGACTTACCGGTCGCAGGATTTGTAAGTCGTGTGGTGCTACCTATCATATTGTGTTCCAGCCTCCGAAGACACCGGGTGTATGTGATAAGTGCCAAGGGGAGCTGTACCAAAGGTCTGATGATACGGAAGCTGCGGTTGCGACACGTTTGGAGCAGTATGCGCAGACAGCACCGCTGGTGGATTATTACCGCGAGCGAGGCTTACTGCGACAAGTGGATGGCGAACGGCCAGTAGAAGTCGTATATAACGAAGTTCAGTCCATTTTAAGACATTCGAAGGCCTGAGGTGTGAAAATGCCCGTACCTCGAGGTTTGCCTGAAGTCGGTCGTGTCGTAGAAGTTGTGCAAGGCCGAGACACTGGTCTATATGCCGTTGTTATCGGTCATGCTGACAATAGATTCGTGCTCATTGCAGACGGACGTCTACGACGCGCAGAAAGTCCCAAACGGAAAAATGTCCTGCATGTCCGGGGTACCTCCTATGTGGCACTAGATGTGGTTGAGGCGCTCCGCACGAAAGGTAAAATCACCAATGCCGAGCTCAAACACGCGTTGCGGTTGTTTCTTGAAGCCCAGCGTAGTGCCAGTGTAAGGGAGAAGGAAGGGGGCGTACCGAATGGCTAAGGATGATGTTATTGAAGTTGAAGGTAAGGTCATTGAACCTTTACCGAATGCAATGTTTCGTGTTGAGTTAGAGAATGGCCATAAAGTACTGGCTCATGTGTCTGGCAAAATCCGAATGCATTACATTAAGATTCTGCCTGGTGACAGGGTAACAGTGGAGTTATCACCGTACGACCTAAGTCGCGGTCGCATTACTTACAGATTCAAGTAATGGAGACTAGCCATTTCCTTTACAATGCGGTATGATACCGCAAGTGAACATGGCCGGTTGTAAGCTCCGTAAAGTGAGGAGGGTACAGAATGAAAGTACGGCCGTCTGTAAAGCCAATTTGCGAGAAATGCAAAGTAATTCGCCGCAAAGGCAATGTCATGGTCATCTGTGAGAACCCGAAACATAAACAGCGTCAAGGATAATGTTTGAAAAGACTTAGTTGACTTTGGAGGTGGATGAGCTAAATGGCTCGTATTGCAGGCGTCGATTTGCCGAATGACAAGCGTGCAGAAGTTGGGCTTACCTATATTTTTGGAATCGGCCGCACAACCTCAAACAAAATTCTAAAGATGGCTGGGATTGATCCAGATCGTCGGATTAAGGATTTGAGTGAAGAGGAAGTTATTTTACTTCGTGATTTGATTGACAAGAACGCGAAGGTTGAGGGAGATCTCCGCCGTGAAATCGCTCTGAACATCAAACGTCTTGTGGAAATTGGCTCTTATCGCGGAATTCGCCATCGTCGCGGGTTACCCGTTCGCGGTCAACGTACAAAAACCAATGCACGTACGCGCAAAGGTCCGCGTCGTACCGTTGCTGGTAAGAAGAAGTAAGGAGGTGTGACACATGGCTAAGGTGAAAACGAAGGGCGGAGCTGCACCACGGATGAAGCGCCGTGATCGTAAAAATGTTGATACTGGTGTCGCACACGTTCGTTCAACATTTAATAACACCATTGTGAGCATTACAGACACAGCGGGTAATGTCATCTCGTGGTCTAGCGCAGGAAACGTAGGGTTTAAAGGCTCCCGAAAGAGCACGCCTTTTGCTGCTCAGATGGCTGCAGAAACAGCTGCACGTACTGCTATGGAACATGGTATGAGAACAGTTGAGGTTTCTGTTAAAGGCCCGGGCGCTGGACGTGAAGCAGCAATTCGTGCGCTTCAAGCTGCAGGGCTAGAAGTCAGCGGTATTCGCGACGTTACACCGATTCCGCATAATGGCTGCCGTCCTCCAAAGCGTCGCCGCGTTTGATTTCTGCGGCGGCGGCTCGCTAGGATGTGCAAAGGAATAAAAATTATGTATGTTCTGTTTAGATTGAGCAAATGGTGTCAAGACTAGAATGTCGAGATATTCGGATTTTACTTGGCCCGCGTGCCGCCGTAAGATTTTGTACGCGAAATGAAAGAGTAGTAGATTACTCGCATTACTCACGCTAATCCGGCCCACAATGGCATGTGTGAACTTGCCGGTCTCGAGCGTCGAGGAGGAGGGTTACGGATGATCGAAATTGAGAAGCCGAAGATTGAGATTGTTGAGCATACTGATGCTTATGGAAAGTTCGTTGTAGAGCCGCTTGAACGCGGATATGGGACGACGCTCGGGAATTCGCTTCGTAGAATCCTTCTGTCATCAGTACCAGGCGCCGCTGTGCGTTCAGTTAAAATTGAAGGTGTTTTACACGAATTTTCAACAATACCCGGCGTAGTAGAAGATACAACAGAATTGATTCTCAATTTGAAACGGCTCTCGCTTAAGATACACTCCGATGAGGAAAAGGTTCTCGTCATTGATTCTGACAGGGCTGGTGTTATCACAGCAGGTGATATTCGAGCAGATTCAGATGTAGACGTTATGAATCCTGACTTACACATTGCGACGCTCACTGAGGGCGGCCGTGTGTACATGGAGATGCGAGCTGGTCGAGGACGCGGATATGTATCGGCCAACCGTAACAAACCTGAGGAACAGGAAATCGGAGCTATCCCGATTGATTCTTTGTATTCACCGATTACCCGTGTGAACTTCTCGGTCGAAAATACGCGCGTTGGTCAGGTTACTGACTACGATAAACTTACTCTCGAGGTCTGGACTGATGGCAGTATTTCTCCTGAAGAGTCCGTAAGTATCAGCGCGAAAATCCTCACTGAACATTTGTTTCTATTTGTAGGACTCACAGACCGCGGCAAAGAAACGGATATGATGGTTGAAAAAGAGGATTCGGGAACTGACCATGTCTTAGACATGCCGATTGAAGAGCTTGATTTGTCAGTTAGATCTTATAATTGCTTGAAGCGTGCCGGAATTAATACGGTTGCGGAACTCTGTTCACGTACTGAAGAAGAAATGATGAAAGTACGTAATTTGGGACGTAAATCGCTTGAAGAAGTAATTGAGAAATTAGTTGGGCTTGGTTTGTCTTTGCGTGAGGAAGACTAAGCTTATCTGCCGAACATATCGGCGTCATGTCTACGAAGGAGGGGCTAAACGTGCCATATCGTAAATTGGGACGGCCCTCGGGCGCGAGAAAAGCAATGTTTCGCAGTCTTGTAACCGATTTGTTCCTTTATGAACGAATTCAAACAACGGAAGCAAAAGCTAAAGAACTCCGCTCGATTGCTGACAAACTGATTACACTTGCTAAGCGTGGAGATCTGCATGCAAGAAGGCAGGCATCGGCTTATGTTCGTCGAGAGAGTTTGGATGGCGTTGAGAACGACGCAATTCAAAAATTGTTCGATGTAATTGGGCCGCGATTTGCAGAACGCAACGGCGGATATACTCGCATTGTAAAAATTGGGCCGCGTCGTGGAGATGCAGCGCCTATGGTACAGATTGAACTCGTACAGTAAATTCCCATCTGGTGAGTGACTGTGAGGAAAATCAAATTAGAGGTTGCTTACGACGGGACGGACTTTCATGGGTTTGCAAAACAAAAGGACCTTCGGACCGTGCAAGGTACTTTGGAATCAATTTTGGAGCGCTTAACTGGCAGTCCCGTCGAGGTATTTGGCTCTGGACGAACAGACGCGGGTGTACACGCCCGCGCTCAAGTCGTCCATTTTGTTCTTAATGAGGGACCTCCAACCGATAAATTAGTCTACATCCTGCGGCGTATGTTGCCTCGGGACATTGTACCTATTCGGACGGAGGATGCACCATCAGACTTCCACGCGCGGTTTTCTGTTCAACAGAAAACATATCGTTACGCGATCCAAAGAGCTGCTGTGGAGGATATATTTACACATAGATATGCTTGGCATATTCCTATTAAACTAGATGTGGCAAAAATGAAGAGATCTGCCGTTCACTTTTTAGGTGAACACGACTTCACAAGTTTTTGCGCCGCATCAACACCTGTTGATGATAAGACGCGTACTATTTTTCAATTGGATATTGTTGAACATGAGACATACCTATATGTTTTCTGCACGGGGAGTGGATTCTTGCAACATATGGTACGTATCATTGTAGGTACGCTGGTTGATGTTGGGCAAGCAAGGTTTTCTCCTGATGATGTAGTACAGATGCTGGCAATGTGTGATAGACGTTTAGCAGGGCGTACAGCACCTCCGCACGGCTTATGCATGTGGAATATAGTTTACCCATCAGGATCGTAAAATCTATACTTGATTCTATCATGGATTTGTAATATGCTAATTCATAGTGTTTTCATTCCGCTGGAATTCCCCGTTACAGTGGTTGAGATGAATGTGTTTTAGAATTCGGGAGGGACACACCTATGCGAACGACGTACATGGCGAAACCGAACGCCGTGGAACGCAAATGGTACGTGATTGATGCAACTGGCTGGCGTGTAGGTCGGTTGGCAACTGAAATTGCGACATTGCTTCGTGGTAAACATAAGCCAGAATTTACACCCCACGTTGATACAGGGGATTTCGTTGTTGTAACGAACGTAGAGAAAGTCGTATTTACAGGTGACAAGCTGCACAAGAAATTGTATCGTCACCATTCTGGGCATCCGGGCGGACTCAAGGAAGTTCGGGCCATTGATATGTTGAAGACGCATCCTGAACGTGTACTCTATAGTGCAGTTAAGGGAATGCTTCCACACAACACACTTGGTGCAAAACAATTAACTAAATTGAAATTGTATGTGGGTCCAGAACATCCGCATGAGGCACAGCAGCCCATCGCGTTTGTACCTGCGAGCAAATAACGGAGGAGGGACACTACCTTGGCACAGCTTCAATATCTAGGTACTGGCCGTCGCAAACATTCCGTGGCTCGCGTTCGCTTGTTACCTGGTGATGGTACCATTCGAATCAACAATCGCGCCATGGATGAATACTTTGGTCTTGAAACTTTGAAATTAATTGTGAAACAGCCCCTGTTACTGACGAACACACTCAGCCAATACAACGTTGTTGCGAATGTATATGGCGGTGGGACATCTGGACAGGCAGGTGCAATTCGTCACGGTATTGCACGCGCTCTTTTAAAGGTTGACCCAGAACTGCGTGTAACCTTGAAAAAGGCTGGCTTGTTGACCAGAGATGCTCGTATGAAAGAACGTAAGAAGTACGGCTTGAAAGCTGCTCGTCGTGCTCCTCAGTTCTCAAAGCGCTAAGTTTACTTGGCAGCGAAAAGGCACCGATTATCGTCGGTGTCTTTTTTTTATGTTTATAGCAGGTGAAATGCTTTTGGACTACCTGCATAAGCTAATATTAGGAAAACTGAAGTATGACATGAAATTGAGTAATTCGCGCAAACTGGATGAGGAAGCTGAATTAATCTAAAGGAGTGTCCAAGTTTGCGTATCATAATTAGATTTTTTGCACTCTTAATCATAATTTTTGCATCGATTCCATTGTCAGTTCAACCTGCGTTTGCAAAGGAGCGCTCCATCTCTGCAAGCAAAGTAATTGTAGTTGATGCAGGACACGGAGGACCAGACAGTGGTGCTCGAGGTGTAAATAATATCTTCGAAAAGGAAATTACATTGGCAGTCGCTCGTAAATTAGCGGGGTTGCTGCGGCAATCAGGAGCAATCGTGATTGAAACAAGGTCTGATGATATAGATCTATCTACAGAACTCGACAAGCAATTAAAAAGGCGTCACCGCGGCGATTTGAAGGGAAGGCTTGGAATTGCGCGAAAGGCAAACATAGATGCATTTGTATCTGTTCACTGCAACGCGGGCCCATCACCAGAGTGGCGGGGTGCACAGGTTCTGTACTTGGAAGGGAATCAAGAGGGCGAAGAACTTGCAAAAATTACACAAAGTTCATTTCGGGAAAACCTATTGCCGACAAAGAGGGGTATTGAGTCGAATCGAACATTATATTTGCTAAAAAGGATTAAAGGGCCGGCAATCCTTGCGGAAATCGGGTTTGTCACAAACCCGGAAGAAGCCGCGCAAATGATTAAATCAAAGTACCAGGCGCAAGTTGCGTTTTCTTTATATATTTCTCTTATAAGGTATTTTGACGAACAAGAACTGACGCAATCAAGCTCATAAAAACTCGTGCAAGGGTTAAAGGGGGACTGTGCCCTCTTGAATAAGCGTAATCATTTGCTTGTCGGTGCGGTTTTTTTTATCGGGCTCTTGTTAGCCTTCAAAATGTCTAATAATAGAACAATCCATTTAAGTTCTGTTCAAGCAGAAAGTGCAACATTCATATGCACACTTCTGCCGATTCATTGGCATGGGGACCCGGTTTATGCGATAGAAAACAAATCAGACGAAAATTTATCCCACATTACAATCATGTCGTGGAGTGAACAAACCTTACCTGTACTTTGGGTTGGCAAGGAGAAGGAGACTCTTAGTAAAAATTTACGTTCGCCTGTTTCCCCTCCTGTTGACCTTCCCGCACACCAATCTGTCTTGTTTGTAGGCCCCCGTGTACAAGGAAGTATTAAACAAGAATTTACAATAGACTATTTTGTAAACAGTCACGTATATTCTGATGTTGTGTCAGCGCCAAATTGAGCTTTTGCCTGTATTGTTATGGGAGTGATGCAAGTTTCGATGTGTAACTTCCATTGGCAAGTTCATTTTTGTGATGTACACTGATACTGGAAGGTTTGTAGTCTCACGTAGGAGGCGAGTCTGTGGTCACCGAACAACAAATTTTAGATGCCCTCCGGGTCGTCATGGATCCGGATGTTCATAGAAGTATTGTTGAACTCGATATGGTCGAAAGTATTAAAATTAACGGAAGTCACGTTGAAGTTAAAGTTCTTTTAACAATACGCGGCTGTCCACTTCATGGCAAAATAGAAGGCGACGTGACAAAGCAAGTACTCTCGGTTCCGGGCGTGGAAACAGTTGATGTGATTGTCGGTCATATGACAGATGATCAACGCGCAGAATTCACAGCAAAAGTTAAAGGGAAGCCGGCTGGTGCGCCACCGGATCCGGCAATTTTAAAACCAGAAAATAATGTCTTGTTTATTGCAGTTGCATCTGGTAAGGGCGGCGTAGGGAAGTCGACAGTAACGGCAAACCTTGCTAAGTCACTGGCAGAAGCTGGACTCCGTGTGGGTGTCATTGATGCGGATATATATGGGTTTAGTATTCCTGGAATCTTTGGAGTAAAGGAATTGAAACCTACTGTAATTGATGACTTGATTATTCCAATTGAGTCTCACGGAGTAAGATTAATCTCTATGCAGTTCTTTGTGCCGGACAACAACCCGGTTGTGTGGCGTGGTCCGATGCTTGGCAAGATGCTGCGTAACTTCTTTAATGAAGTGCATTGGGGCGATGATATAGACGTTGTTTTACTTGATCTACCGCCAGGAACAGGCGATATCGCTCTTGATGTGCACGCTATTCTTCCAAAGAGTAAGGAAATCATTGTTACGACACCGCAGATGAGTGCTTCAGACGTGGCAGTTCGTGCCGGAATCATGGGTATTCGGACAAATCATGAAATTGTTGGCGTCGTAGAAAATATGGCGTATTACGAATGCGGATGTTGCGGAGAGAGAACTTATCTGTTCGGCCGTGAAGGTGGAAACCTGGTTGCGGCTTCGCTTAAGACCGATGTTTTGTCACGTATTCCACTTGCAAGCATGGATGAACATCCACTTGCATTATTTGAATCAGACACACCGCAAGGCAAGGCTTATAAGAAGTTAGCTGAATCTGTGATTTCGCGGTGTGGTCTTTCTGAAAAACTGCAAGCAGTTGCTACCAAATAACCAAAGGTGAAACCCAGGTGCTTTAAGCCTGGGTTTTTCGCTTCGAAAAGCGGTGTCGATTGGTTTCATTGTTATCAACTGCCGCCACCGCCTTGATCACTTCCGCCACTGCCGCCTTGGTCTCCTCCACCGCTCTTGCCGCCGCCAGATTGTTGTTGTCCTCCACCAGTGGATTTCATCTGGTCTGCAACAGCCTGCTTCAAGGACTGCTCAAACTTGATTCGAAAACCAGGGTTGTCGAGCGCCTCTGTCATAACCTTCATCATTTGCTGGCGTCCGCTGGGCGATTCGAGCAAAGTCTGCAGATGTTTTGTAAACTCGGGCGATTCCATTATAACTAATAAATCTTTTTGGTATTCTGGATCTTTCATGAGCTGCTTAGACGTTTGAATAAGTTCTGGCTGCAGTGCTTTTGATAACGCTGCTGCAAATTTAGGGTCTTTAGCTTGATCGCTTAAAAATGACTGTGTTTTTTTAGATTCAATTGATGCTGTTACCGCTTTTGTGATATCTGCATCTGATACAATGATTTGTTGCTTAAATGCAGGATCCTTCATGATATCCTGCAATGCAGTTTTACCTTCCTGGGAATGCAAGATATCAAGAACCATCTGTTTGGTTGCACTATAGTCAGGTTGGCCTGCAGCTCCACTTACATCGGCTCCTGCTCCCCCACCGGAAGCACCGCATCCAACTATGATAAAAACACCAAGCGCGAGGGTTGAAAGGACACTTTTTGTCTTCACATGCTGCCCCCCATTTCTTCTGCCTAAGGATAAGTATGGTTCGAGCGAGGGGCAGTTATGCGATACTGTCTTTAAATGCGGATTTGTCGCGAATCCGTATTGTACGATATCATATGCAAGACGGGGTATTAGCTTATTTTACTTACTTCACTTTTGTTTCTACATGTGCATCAGCGACTAATTGTGAAACAGTTACAAATTGGTATCCTTTTGCACGGAGCTGTGTGATGATTTGCGGGAGTGCTTCTGTCATTTGTTTCGAGGAATCACTCGCATGCATTAATATGATATCGCCAGGGACAGCCCTTGTAGAGACACGATTTACAATGGCATTCACGCCAGGGTTCTTCCAATCTAATGAGTCTGTATTCCATTGGATCACGGTGTAACCCATATTGTGAAGGCACGCAATAACACGAGGATTGAAGTCCCCATTCGGCGTGCGAATCAGTTTCGTTTTTACGCCTGTAACCTGTTCAATTGACTTTGCAGAGATTCCAACTTGTTCACGAATCCATGAATCAGGGTAATTGGAGAAGTCCTTGTGCAGATTGCCATGGTTACCGATTTCAAAACCCATGTCTTTAATTCGCTTTGCAGTCTTTGGGTGACGGAGTGTCCACGGTCCGCTGAGGAAAAATGTTGCTTTTTTGACCTTTTCTTTCTCAAGAATATCTAAAACGGGTTCTGGAACTTTATTACCCCATGAAATGTCAAAGGTCAAAGCAACAACTTTCTTATTCGTATCAACTTTATAAATTGCTTGTGGTTGTTTGTCTGAAGCAAATGCTTGAATCCCACCGGATACGGCAAACAGTACAGCTACGAATAACGCGACAATAGCTGAGACGGTGACCATCCGTTTTCCGTATTTCATTGAAACGCCTCCCTTTTCTAGAGCAAAGTTTGTGCTGTATCGGCGAGACCTATACCGAAAGGATGGAATCAATTGACTAGACAAAAAGGTCAAAGGCAATTGCGACAACAAAATTTAGAAATGCCCTTTTTTCTCGGGATATCAGCATTCTTGATGATTGTTGGCTTCATATTGGGATACTTATTTCCTAGCCATTTTAAAGCTGCGCTGACGCCGTCAATTCGGCAGATCGCGGAGATTGTACAAAAGACACAAGGGGCGCACTCTTGGTTGTTTACGTTTTGGACTATTTTTTACCACAACGTTATTGCCGCTTTACTCGTCATTCTACTTGGCTTCTTTTTGGGCGTTTTTCCTGCGCTTCAAGTGTGGACGAACGGAGTTATGATGGGCTTTTTTATTTCGGTAGGATCGTATCAAGCCCATATTCCATCGTGGAAGATTATTTTACTTGGTATCGCACCTCATGGAATTTTAGAGCTTCCCGCGTTTGTTTGGGCGGCCGCAATTGGTATTGCTAATGGATTTGCCGTAATTCGCTGGATTCAAGTGGTGTTGCAGAGGAACCCTAAGCAGGCAGTAACTGTGGCAGAAAGAAGAGAGGTATCGCCTATAACAAGCGCGCTTAACAGAACCTTGCGCTCCATGCCGTATATTGCGTGCCTTTTGTTGTTCGCAGCAATTATTGAGTCAACGGTGACACCGGCCTTGTTAAAGTGGGGCATCCACTCGATGTAATTTTATTTCAAAACGGCCATTCCTAAGTGGTATGCTAGTTAAAGAGTGTTTTGAAAGGTGCAGCAGATTACTGTACCTTTCAAATACAGATAGGTAAATATCAGAGGAGTGCATGTATCATGAAAAAACTGAAGATTATTGGTGCACCATCAGATTTAGGGCAAGGACGTCGTGGTGTAGATATGGGTCCAAGTGCGATCCGATATGCGGGTCTAAAGGAAAAGCTGCAGGGCCTTGGTTACGATGTGGAGGATCTTGGGAACGTGAGTGTTCCTACACCCGAAATGCATAAAGTTAAAAATGAAAAATTAAAATATCTCGATGAAGTGACAAAAGTATGTAATTCACTGCAAGAAGTTGTAAGCGGTGTCATGAGAGAAGGCCATTTGCCAATCATTCTTGGCGGAGACCACAGCATCTCCATTGGAAGTGTTGCAGGAGTCGCAAGCGAATGTAAATCATTCGGCGTGATTTGGTTTGATGCCCATGGAGATATGAACACAGAAGAAACGACTCCTTCCGGCAATATTCATGGAATGCCGCTTGCTGTAAACCTTGGTCTTGGCCACGATACACTCGTGAAAATCGGAGGATTTTCACCAAAGGTGAAGCCGGAAAACGTTGTTCTCGTCGGGATCCGCTCGATTGATGAAAATGAAGCAAAATTAATTCGGGAAACAGGCGTTAAATGCTACACAATGCCCGAAATTGACAGACGCGGCATGGGCCCAGTAATGGAAGAAGCAATTAAAATAGCAGCAAACGGGACTGAAGGAATTCATTTAAGCCTGGACCTTGACGCTCTTGACCCGACTTTTGCACCTGGTGTTGGTACGCCGGTAAATGGCGGTGTTACATATCGGGAAGGTCATCTAGCAATGGAGATTCTTGCAGCAGCAAATAAACTCATCTCCGTTGACGTGGTGGAAGTAAACCCAATCCTCGACACGCATAATCAAACAGGCAATATGGCTGTTGAACTTGTAGAATCCCTTTTTGGAAAAACAGTTATGTGACATGTAGAACTAAAAGAAGAACTAGGCTCCTAGTCGTTTGGTACGACAGGGGCTTTTATTTTTATAAGGTAACGATTTTGTGGAATTATCCATACGGTATCGGAGAGTGGGTCAAATATTTAAAGCCTTCAAGGTGCAGGAGGTAGGGTACTTGTGATCTATGCTGCCTTAGGGGACTCCATTACATATGGGTATGATGCGTCGGATGAACAAAAAAAGTTTGTTTCACTTGTACATGCTGCACTGTCCAAAAAGAAAAGGGTCAGTTTATTTACAGTTGCTAAGCCCGGTTGGACTTCAAAGCAACTATTAAGGTCAGTTATAAAAGTGCCAAAGTGTGTGTGGGATGAATCAGGTATTGTTACAATTCTTGTTGGCGGAAACGATTTGCTTCGAGTTAGTCCTTGGCTACTGAATGGAATGACTACAAAGTCTGTTCCAATAGCAGAGAACTTAACAGAAAATCTCAGAGAAATTGTGCATATTGTTAAACGGCCTTACAACAAAATTTTTATTGGAACCGTGTATAATCCATTTCCGAATTCCTTAGTTGCAGAGGAATGTACAGGTATAATAAATAAGTCAATTCGGCTTGTCGCCCTGCGTGAAAACCTGATATTGGTCGACATATTTAAGACATTTAAGAAAAGAGAACATCGATTAATTGAGGGGTATAAGACAGGCCAAATGCGCGATTTTAAGATTCGACGTAATCCCATCCATCCGAATAACTTTGGACATTTGCGTATTTCGCAAGCGTTTTTGTTTGCTTATCGGAAAGCAATTTTGTCGAAACTAAAGGAACAGCGTAAAAATCAGAGTGGTACAAAACGAGCCGCTTACAGCAGTGGACGGGTACAGAGTACTTGACGCAAAGAGCCTTCTAGGAAACAATGGGTGCTAAGGATGGCTCGTATCGCTTGGATTGGGTGGCTAAGTATGAACTCGTGGCTCGATGTATTAAGCAGGTTTTCGATTCTAGATGTAATTGACATTTTAATCGTTGCATTTGTGTTGTATAGATTACTGCTTCTTATTCGGGGAACGCGGGCTGTACAACTCCTAAAAGGCGTTGTTGTGATTTTGGTGGCAACTGCTATTAGCAGTGCCTTACATTTAGATGCGTTAAATTGGCTCTTAAATAAAATTATTACTGTTGGGTTTATCGCAATCCCAGTTGTATTTCAACCAGAACTTCGAAGGGCACTAGATCAATTAGGACGAGGCGGGTTCTTTTCCGTTTCACTTGTCGCGCAGCAAGGCATGGAACAACATCAATCGATGATTCAAGAGATTGTAAAGGCAGCCCAAATCCTTTCAAAAGAAAAAATTGGAGCCTTGATGATTGTAGAGCGGCAAACAGGACTAAGTGAATATATCGAAACAGGAACGATGATTGAAGGAAAGGTAAGTTCAGAGCTTTTAATTAATTTATTTGTGCCAAATACCCCATTACATGATGGGGCGGTTGTGATTCGCGGGGAGCAGATTGTAGCTGCGGGTTGTTTTTTACCTCTTACTGAAAATCGTGGATTGGACAAGCAACTCGGAACGAGACACAGGGCAGCAATCGGCGTTACGGAACAGTCAGATTGTGTTGCAGTTGTTGTATCTGAGGAAACAGGCCAGATTAGCATTGGTGTAGACGGAACACTCCGCCGTAATGTGAACGAAAGCACCTTGATTGACCAGCTAAGTAAATTGATTGTGCCGAAACGTCCTGGAACATTTTCGTTCCTGAACCGAAAGGCGGAATCCTAATTGATGGATAAACTTTTGCGTAACAGCGCAGCGCTGCGTATCATCGCCTTAATTATGGCATGTCTCCTCTGGCTGTCTGTAAACGCCCCTAATGGAAACGCAAATTCGTCTGCAGGCGGAATTGCTGAAAAATTTACTCGCCAAGTTCAAGTTGAAGTATCACAAAATACCGTAGCAACGTCACAAGATATCTCGACTGCGACGATACAGGTACGCAGTACAATGCAGGGAGTTCTGTCTTTATCGAATCAGATGGCGAATGTTCAGTTGGTAGCAGATGCCGAAGCGCTTGGGCCTGGCAAACACACAATTCCTGTTATGGCGGTAGGTATGCCAAATGTCGGGAATACAATCGTTACAATCTCTCCTTCAGTCATTACTGTTGTATTGGAGAAAAAAGTTTCAGCAATGAAACCAGTTAAAGTTTTATTACAGGGGCACCCAATCAAAGGTGCAAATGTCGGAACGATTTCTGTGGATAATCCAACAGTCCAGGTAAGCGGAAGTAATTCAGTAGTGTCAAAAGTGGCAGAAGTAGAAGGAACTGTACCAGTATACGGGGCAAGTTCATCAGTAACAAAGTCCATTGCCCTTACCGCGGTTGATAAACAAGGGAAGCCGGTTACGGATGTTGGTGTGACTCCGAGCACTGTAAATGTTACAATTCCTATTCAGACATCAATTCAGAGTGTCGGCGTCCTGCCCCAGATTATTGGGCAGCCAGCAGACGGCCTGGCTGTCTCTGGCGTAAAATTGAGTGTAACGTCCGCTAAGTTGTATGGGGTATTGAACCAACCAGTTAATAATATTATGGTTCCAATTGATGTAAATGGTATGAAATCTTCTGGCCCTGTCAAGGTGCAGATACCTCTATTGCCAGGGATAGACAAGGCGGATCCGGAAAGTGTAACTGCTGAAGTCACAATTGAACCAATGGAATCTCGAATGTTTACAGATTTGCCTATTCAAGTGTTAAACTTACCTTCGGGTATGAAAGCAACTTTTAAATCGGATTCTACTGTTTCTGTTCGGGTAAGCGGGCCAAAATCTATTGTTGACGGAATGGCTGAAAAGGATGTTATTGCATCAGTTGACGGCAGCAGTTTTAAAAATGGAGATAACACAGGTATTATCAAAATTCAGTTGCCAAATTGGGTTAATGCAACGGAATTGTCCACAAATAATGTAACTGTTCAAGTATCGTGAGAGGAGCATATAGAAATTGTCGAAATGGTTTGGGACGGATGGCGTCCGCGGGGTTGCTAACCAGGAACTCACTCCGGAGCTTGCATTTAAACTTGGGCGAATTGGTGCATATGTTTTAACTTCAAGATCACGCGGGTCACGTTTTGTTATTGGAAAAGATACAAGAATTTCAGGTGATATGCTTGAGAGTGCACTTATCAGCGGTATTTTGTCCATGGGAGTGGATGTACTTCGCCTTGGCGTAATTTCTACTCCTGGCGTAGCATATCTCACAAAGCAATTACGTGCAGATGCAGGTGTTATGATTTCAGCCTCGCATAATCCCGTTGAAGACAATGGTATCAAGTTTTTCGGCGGCGATGGATTTAAACTGTTAGATGATATTGAAGATGAGATTGAACGTATTTTAGAGCAGGAAAAAGACGAGTTGCCACGTCCTATTGGACCAAATGTCGGTAGACTTTATGATGAACCTGGCGTTCAGGCTTACATGAAGTTTTTGGCAAGTACAGTAAATCATCGTTTTGAAGGCTTGCATATTGTACTTGACTGTGCGAATGGCGCAGCATCTAATATTGCACCTGTTGTATTTGAACGCCTTGGCGCTAAAGTCACTGTAGTCAATGCTCAGCCTGACGGGGTCAACATTAATGTTGGGTGTGGGTCTACCCATCCGCATGTTGTACAACGTGCTGTACTTGCACATGAGGCTGATTTGGGTCTTGCTTTTGATGGTGATGCGGACAGGCTGATTGCGGTCGATTCAACAGGTGAAGTGATTGATGGTGATTTTGTCATGGCAATTTGTGCACAGACCTTTAAGAAAAAAGGAATTCTCAAGGATGACACTATTGTTGCAACTGTTATGAGCAACCTTGGATTTGTTAAGGCAATGGAACAACTTGGCATAACAGTAGAGCGAACTGCCGTTGGTGATAGGTATGTTATGGAACAGATGCGTAAGGGTTCTGCCATTCTTGGCGGTGAGCAATCCGGACATATTATTTTCCTTAATCATACAACGACCGGAGACGGCATCTTGACGGCGCTACAATTGGTGAATATTATCGTTGAGTCAGGTAAACCACTTTCTGAACTCCGCAAGGTTATGATTCGGTATCCACAAATCCTTGAGAATGTTCGTGTTCGAGACAAGCGAGCATGGCGAGACAATGAAAAGATTCAGGCTGCTCTCAAAGATGGAGAAGCAATGCTCGGAGACAGCGGGAGGATTCTTGTTCGAGAGTCAGGGACGGAGCCAATCGTACGGGTAATGGCAGAAGGTCCAGATGAGCGCCTGCTTCAAACGTGTGTCGCCAAAATTGTTAAGATTGTGCGGGAGGAATTAGGCCAATAAGGCTTAATTCCGAGGCATACTTGAAAGCTTGGTGGTAGATGAGAAAGGGGGAATGCAGAGGCAAGAGCACAAATGTGATTACAAACATAGAATGCAAATGACGTGCAACGTGAATCTATAGACGGTGCATGCAGAAGCGCCTGGACTGCCTTTATCAGGCTTACCTATTGGCAGTTGACGCGGAGGAGGTTGGCGAACCATTCGGCGGGTGCCTCCCGGCGTGAGACCGCGCCGTAAACAATGCTCGAAACCCATGAGGTGACTTGTGGAACAAGAGTGCGTAGGTCACAAGGAGGAAGAACAGTTCATGTGCGGTATTGTTGGCTATCTCGGTTTTCGCGACGTGAAGGATGTAGTAATTGGCGGTCTGCAAAAGTTAGAATACCGGGGCTATGATTCTGCAGGAATTGCAGCGTTAGATGACGGGAAAATGAAGATTGTAAAGGCAGTCGGGAGACTTTCTAATTTAGAAGATAAACTTGTAACCGACAGTGTAACAGGTCATATTGGCATCGGCCACACACGTTGGGCTACGCATGGAAAACCATCAGACGAAAATGCGCATCCACATCAGGATTGCAGCGGACGTTTTGCAATTGTACACAATGGTATTGTAGAAAACTATTTGAGCTTGCGTGAGGAACTAATTGCGTGCGGACATCAGTTTAAATCTGAAACGGATACTGAAGTTGTTGCACACTTGATTGAAGAACTATATAACGGAAATTTATTTGAAACGATGATTGCTGTTGGTAAGCGGATCCGCGGGGCATATGCTCTTGTTGTGATTGCCAAGGATCATCCTGATACTGTGATTGCGATGCGTAAATCGAGTCCGCTTATTGTCGGACTTGGCAAGGATGAAAACTTTGTTGCATCGGACATCCCGGCTATTCTAGAGTACACACGCGATATTTATGTACTCGAAGACGGTGAAATGGCCGTTTTGACGAAGGATGGAGTAAAGTGCTTTACTCTCCTTGGCGAACCAGTTGAAAAGCAAATTTATAAAGTTACTTGGGATGCGGTATCAGCGGAACGCGGCGGATATCCACATTTCATGTTGAAAGAAATACATGAGCAGCCAAAAGCAATTCGCGATACTTTAACAGGCCGCCTAACAGAGGATAGTCAGCATGTTAATCTGTCTGAGCTAGCACTAAATGAGAAGTTTCTTACGAATCTTGATAGAATCCATATCATTGCTTGCGGCACATCTTGGCATGCAGGTCTTGTTGGCAAGGCCGTTATCGAGCAATTTGCAAGAGTTCCCGTTGACGTTGAGGTTGCGAGTGAATATCGGTATCGCGATCCGATTGAGACAGAAAACTCACTCATTCTTGTAATTAGTCAATCGGGTGAAACTGCAGACACGCTCGCGGCTTTACGGGATGCAAAAGCGCGGGGGCGCAGAGTTCTCGCAATTACAAATGTCGTTGGCAGTTCTGTCGCACGCGAGGCGGATGACGTTATTATTACTTGGGCAGGACCTGAAATTGCTGTTGCATCTACGAAGGCATATACGACCCAGTTGATTGCTCTGTATCTGTTTGCTATTTATTTAGGTCGTCATAAGAAGACGATTGATGAACAAAAAGCTGCAGAAATTTTAGATGCGCTTGGCAGCCTTCCGCAGGTTGCAGAACAAGTACTTGATACTGCGCCGCAGTTAGAACAGTTTGCAAAAAGATATGTAGAATCGATGGATGCATTCTTCATCGGACGCGGCCTTGACTATTCTGTTGCTCTTGAAGGATCATTGAAACTTAAGGAAGTTTCCTATATTCATGCGGAAGCATATGCAGCAGGTGAACTTAAGCATGGGACACTTGCATTGATTACTGAAGGCATACCCGTCATTGCACTTGCAACACAGACGAGTTTGTATGAAAAGACGCTTAGTAACATAAAGGAAGTCAAGGCTCGCGGTGCCTTCGTTCTTGGCATGACATGGGTAGGCAACGAAGATTTGCAAAAATCGGTTGATGAAGTGATTTATCTGCCGAAAACTCATCCGGCACTTGCACCAATTGTGGCCGTAATTCCGTTGCAACTTCTCGCATACTACTCAGCTGTAGCTCGCGGTAATGATGTCGATAAACCTCGTAATTTGGCGAAGAGCGTAACTGTAGAGTAAGAGTCGATTGAAACACGGTGGGTGATGTTGATCACGAACAATAAAGTCGTTCACTAGATAAAAAAATCTGTCACCGAATAATAAATTTTGTCACTGGATAATAAAGTCTGCCACTCTTCATCAAGGCTTGAATGTACGTATTTCATACTTGAGCTTTGATGAAGGAAGGGGCATTTTTACGTGTCTTTCTAAACCGCGTCTTGTGGGGGTTCGAGTTCCTCCGGGTGCACCAAGAAAATTTGATATATAAGGGTTTTTGGTAATTGGGGTGAGGTGCTCCGACTGCTAGAAACCCTTTCTTCTAACAAACTTCTAACATGAAACTTCGATGCAGTAACAATGCGGAGGGGCCATTGCAATTTTGGCGCAACGGCCTTGAAAACCGCCGTATCTGCAAGGGCACCGTGGGTTCGAATCCCACCCTCTCCGCCACGTACATAAAGCCTTGATACATCAAGGCTTCTGAGTGAAACGCATCTTACTGGTACAAAGCGGTCGGGTGCGTTTTTTCATGTTCGTGACAGTTGGACTAAATATCCGACGGGAGTGACGTTAAATGGCTGCAAATGACGTGAGAAACGCTCGCAAACTGGGGCAAAGACGTAACAAAATCGACGTGCCACGGCGGTTACTAGACCAATTGACTCCAGCGGTCTTGGAGAAACCGTGGAAGATTGATGAAGTTGATGTGCAGGAAACGAAGCTGGATGTTCTAACATTGGATACGCTGTTCAATCGTTCTTATTACGCACGGCAAGCGGCTGGGGCGGCAGAACGGATGCTTGAAGATTACTTCAAACATATGCGTTGGTTACGTCGTTTTATGGCTTCTGAGTACGGCGGTCTTGACACCGTAGTACCAAATCGTGAAGTCATACGGGCATGGATTTCGCATAATGTTGACCGTTCAAAAGCTGAAGCCGTCCACAATTAACATTCGACTTAGGACGGTCAAAGCAATGTTCAATTGGGCAGTCAGCGAAAAGATTTTAACGGAAACGCCGTCTCATAATGTTGACTTATTGAAGGTTCCTGAAGAAGAATTTCACGTTATCTCCAAATCACAAGAACGGAAGTTGTTTGAAAAATGTAACCTTCAAACATTTGCAGGTTTAAGAGATGCGTTAATGATTTCATTTCCGCTTGATACAGGCGTAAGAATTGGCGAATGTACTCGTATTTACGCACATGAAGTTGACCTGGTTAACCGTTCTGTAGTGGTTCGTGCTGAGTCTGCAAAAACACGGAAAGCACGGACAGTTTACTTTGGGGGACGTATGCAAAAGCTACTAGCGGTTTATCTTTTTTGGCACGAAAAGAACGCCCTTGCATCGAATCTGTTTTTGAATGAGTACGGGGGGCCAATTGACAAAGAATGGGCGACAAAACGAATTAGATACCTAGGACAAAAGGCAAAAATTACGTGAGTCAGAGTTAGCCCCCATACTTTCAGACACACATTTGCCACTAGATATATCAAGGCAACAGGCGACCCGTTTTCATTGCGTCGATTACTAGGTCATTCAACAATGGAAATGGTCAATCGGTACGTCAATCAGAACACGGATGATGTTCGAGAACAGTATGAGAAGTTCATGCGTAAGCGTTAAATAACTCGGTGGATAGAAAAAGAGCAAAATTCATGTAAACTGAATTCGACTTTATTTGCAGGCTTCTTGAGCTTCTGGACTCCACGGAAGGTAATCTTCAAGAAATTCCGGGTGCTGACCGAACTGTACCCCCGGTAATTGACTGAAGATGAATTGAAGATATTTATACGGGTTTAGACCATTTGCCTTCGCACTCTCGATGATGCTGTAAACAGTGGCACTCGCCGAAGCTCCTTTAGGGCTTCCACTAAAGAGCCAGTTTTTGCGTTTATGTTCGCGCGAACATAAACGCAATTATGTGCTGCAGCTAGTTATGTGCTGTGAACGGGGGAACCAACACCGCAGGCCCTGTACTTCCTGGTTGTTGGTTGCTTCCCCCTCGTCTTGACAGCATAACTT
>JAKADF010000332.1 GCA_021820805.1 Bacillota bacterium | reverse complement strand
TTCAGTGGCACCGCTTGTTTTCAGAGGAACTATATGTGATTGTTCCCAAAAGCCATCCGCTGTCTGGACGCAGATCAATCCGCTTAGTTGAAATTGCTGATGAGCCATTTATCTGCCTAAAACATGGAATTGGGTTACGAGGAATTACTGATAACTTATGTGCACAGGCCGGCTTTGAACCTAAGATCGCCTTTGAGGGCGAGGAGATTCCTACAATTGTGGGTTTAGTAAGTGTTGGGCTTGGAATATCTCTTATTCCATCCGTACCAGGGCTCGATTTTTCTAGAGTGTCACTTCTTCAGGTCACGGAGCCTATTTCTCATCGCGACATCGGAATCGCGTGGATTAATGATAAAAACATTTCAACAGCAGCCGAGCGGTTTCGAGACTACGTGCTGAACCGCACAGAACAGCAAAATGGCGGTACAGTCTAGATTTACGTAAATACTGCCACGGGACTTGTGTGTTATGTTAACTTAATGTGTGTTAACTTGACAGTCGAAGTAGGGGGAATTCGATTGAATTCAATTATTTCTGCATTTCGTATGATAATACCTAAGAGAATACAATTTGGTTTTTTATCCTTGTCATGGACTTGGTTCTTCGGCATGCTGTCAATCGCTTTTGTAACAGCTATTTGGGGATATGGAAATGTTGTCATTCGCCTAGGAGAAAATGAAATCCCGCCAGGCATTCTGCTATGGATGCGTTTTGGTATCGCAAGTATTTTGATGATTCCCGCTATTCTTCATACCAGGCTAAGTCCGCGAATTTGGTTAATTGGTCTTGGAACAGGCGCTCTTTTAGGTCTGTCAGTACTTGCTCAAGGTTTTGCAATGATGACAGTCTCAGTTGATGAAGTTGCTTTCATCACTGCACTCTATGTTGTATTTACACCCCTTCTGGTGTCTTTGCTTCATAAAAAACGCCCTTCTAAACTTGTTTGGGTTGCAATCATATTAAGCCTAGCTGGTGCAACACTTCTCATTGGCAAACTATCATTAAACCTGCAATTCGGAGTTCTCTTTGCGCTTATTGCTGCTATTGGAATTTCAGGCCAAATCATCGGAACATCGATGTTAGCGAATAACATTTCATCTTTACAACTAACCAGTATCCAGTCAATAGGGGCAGGGGTCACAATGACCCTTGCCGTGTTCTTCCAAAGCTTGTTTCAACCTGCTGTTTTTAAGGGGGTATTTCACTGGTCTCTTATACAGTGGGTATGGATTGGATATTTGGTAATTTTCGCAACAATAATTGCATGCTTTTTGCAATCATGGGGACAAGCGAGGATCTCAGCAACTGAGGCTGCACTAGCATTCAACATGGAGCCCGTCTGGACCGCAATTTTTGCATGGGTCATCCTATTTGAAAAGATGACAATGATTCAAGTTATCGGCGCAGTGTTAATAATCAGTAGTTTGACTATAGTTTCAAAGCCAACTCTTAAATGATTTGTACAAAACAATTAATTTGTACAAATCATTTAAAGCGTTCAAATGAGATCGCAGAGGACATGATGATTCACTTGATAAACTTCATTCCTGTATTGGTTTATATAGTGCCCGTTCTCGCTTCTCTAGCATTGGAATAACAGTATCGAATACGATGCGCTTAAAGTAAGGTGTTTCTGAATGCCTAGCAAGTGCCGCTTCATCTTCGTACTGCTCAAACAGCAAAAACGCATCTGGATTGTCAATCGAGCGGTTCACCAAATAATGTATACATCCACTCTCTTGCTTTACAAGCGACATCATTTCAAGCAGTGCCTTTTCGACAGCATCGCCCATACCAGGTTTACTTTGGTACCTGGCTGTAAGTATGATCACTATTATCTACTCCCTTTTATGTAACATAGTAATTGAATTCGCGGGCATTTCAGTTTTATCAATACAAGTATACTGCTTTCACGAGATACCTAACAAACCTGGAAAATAAAAAGGCTTTGGAAACTAGCTAAAAAATAACACCTTAATTCGTTGTGTTTTAGGAACTGATTCAAAAGCATGGCTGGCTCTGGAGTTCGGAGGGCCCGGGTGGGCTCGGGATCGCTTAAGGCCCATTATGGCAGTAATTCGTCTGGAGGGGGAGGGCACGTCGGGTGATAGAGCCTGTTATGGCAGTAATCCGCCTGAAGAGGCTGCACTCGCCAGGCGATTGGGCCTGTTTTGGCAGCAATTCGTCTGGTGGAGGCTGGGCACGGGAGGCGATTGAGCCTGTTTTGGCAGTAATTCGCTTGGAGAGGGCTGGACTCGCCAAGCGATAGGGCCTGTTTTGGCAGTAATCCGCCTGGTGGAGGCGAGGCACGTCGGGCAATAGGGCCTGTTGCGGCAGTAATCCGTCTGGAGGGGGGAGGCCAGGATGGCGGCGAAGCGTATCGTTAAGATACCTTCCATCCAATAGTTCCATCGAAAATAGTTGCTTAGAATTCGAAAACTGTATTTTTACACACGCGCCGCTAGTTTTCTGTTTGTTAAAATAAGGAATGCATTTAATAAAAGAATTCCCATTGTCACATAAAATACATAATGAATATCGTAAGCAGCCGCAATTGTGCCGCCAAGTAACGGGCCAACAAGACCGCCAAAGAACTGGAAACTAGAATTCAGTCCAAAGGCTTGCGCTTGCATCTCCTCGGGCGCAAATTTTTTAACTAAGACATTCAGCGAAGGCAGCATTCCGCCAACAAAAAGGCCGAGTAAAAACCGACCAACAATAAGCATTGTGATGCTTCGTGCTAATACTTGAGGAATAAATGATGCAGCGGCCATAACCAATGAAACGGTCAAAATTTTCTTTGGACCAACCATGTCACTAAATTTGCCAAGGATAGGAGAGCCAATTAGATTTGCGATCCCCGTGACAGCAACAACAACACCTGCAATCAAGGCGATATGAGTACCGTGATATAATAAGTTTGTATAAATTGTCAAAATTGGTTGAATAGACATCATACCTAGTTGGGTAACCAATGTTGCAATAAAAACTGGGAGCAGCAGCTTTAAGACGCTCCATTTTGCTCCTTTCGAAAACTTTCTTACGACAAGTTGTTCAGGAATATGTTCGTGAACAAACGCCATTACAATAAGGCTTGCAAATAATAAAAGAATTCCAGTTACTATGAACACAGTACGAAAACCAAGTAATTCAGCTAATACACCGCCAATAAGCGGCCCAATTAGTGTTCCCGCCACTTGCCCCGTCTGCAGCGTTCCAAGTGCTTTTCCTGAATGCTCGTTAGGAGTGATTGAAGCCTGCAGCGAGATCGACATAGAAATAAAACCAGCAAAAACACCGTTTACAAACCGTAAAACAAGCAATTGCCATGGAGCAGTAACAAAACCCATTAAAATCGTCATTATGCCCATACCAATTGCTGCACGTAAAAGCATCGGCTTTCGTCCATATTTATCCGCTAAAGATCCCCATAAAGGTTGGAAAATTGCTCCTGTTAGCATTTGGGAGGCAAATATCCAACCCGACCACTGCTCTACCGCAGAAAGTTTATGAACACCTAAATCTTCTACAAACAACGGTAAAAACGGGATTATTAAGCTTGTTCCCGCCACTGCAATAAAGTTTGCTATCCATAATATCCATAATGTCCGTTTCCAATTGTTCAATAGCCTTCACCTTTTTTTCTGTAACATATCTTAAATGTTTCGATAGTAAAAATAAAGCGTTAAACGCATGAAATTCTGCTAAAATATATAAAAAAGAGAATTCATCTTCGAGGCGTATTTAAGCTTTAGATTTGAATGCACCAATAATCGTTGTTTTATTTTTGAGAAGTATTGAGAGATAAGCTAGACAATTTGGAACTACAAAATTACTATAAAAATGTATTTCTCTGCTGAATTAATCTGTTTTGTATGGCAACTGAATAGTGTTGAAAGGGTGCTCAATTCTTAGATGAGCTTAATAGGGAAATCGGTGAAAATCCGGTGCGGTCCCGCCACTGTAAGGGGAGCCTTGATTCATACCACTGAGTGAAATACTTGGGAAGGGATTCAAAGGTGTTGAACCTGAGCCAGGAGACCTGCCTTTTCGAAGCACCTCTATGCCTACGGTCGATAGGGAGGTATTTATTTTCGTCGAGGAAAATAAACAGACACTTTCTTATTGATGAGGGTGTCTTTTGTTTTAAATAGTAAAATTATAACCATAAATATGTAGCAACCTGTGCTAAAAACCGCAAAAATCGCTTGAAATTTATAAAGTGAGGAACGAATTGATGCGAAGACCAAGAATTGTCATTGCCGGGACAAATAGCGGGGCAGGGAAAACAACATTTTCCATTGGCTTGATGGCCGCTTTTGAGAAATTAGGAAAAACTGTGCAAGGGTATAAGATAGGACCGGATTATATAGATCCAAGTTACCACACAGCCATTACAGGCCGTCCCTCAAGAAATCTGGATAGTTGGATGCTCAGTGAAAACTCTGTAAAAGAAATTTTCTACAGAAGCAGCCAAGATGCGGACATTTCAATTATAGAGGGTGTCATGGGCCTGTTTGATGGGAAAGATCCGCTGAATAATCAAGGAAGTACAGCTGACTTAAGCATAATTTTAGATGCACCAATCATTTTAGTCATAAATGCATCAAGTATGGCTCGAAGT
>JAKADF010000331.1 GCA_021820805.1 Bacillota bacterium | reverse complement strand
AAGTTAACTTGTGATAATTGTGTAAAAAATCCTAAATATAAGCGAAGAAAGGTGAATTGAATGCATCTAGTTCAGGGTACTCCCAATTCATACATTCAAGAAGCTGGAATTCTGAAACAAGCAGGTAGTTGGTTGTCCAAATTTGGAAAGTCTATCGCCATTATTACAGGGCAGAAGTCCTTTGCTGCTGTCGATCCGACTTTTACTGCAAGCCTCGATGAAGCGAATCTAACTTATCAAATCTATCGATATCAGGGAGAGTGTTGTCAAGAAGAGGTTGACAGGCTAAAGCAGTTGTTACCTCCGAATGTGGATTTAGTCGCTGGTGTCGGGGGTGGCAAGGTTATCGATACCGCAAAAGCTTTAGCTGCACAGACCGGAAGCGAACTTGCAACGATTCCAACCCTTGCAGCTACGTGTGCTGCCGTTACACCTCTGTCAGTCATGTATGCTCCAGATGGAGTATACAGAGGTTTCACCGTGTGGCCGCGAAATTCAGTGCTTACTTTGGTAGATACGGACGTGATAGCTCACTCCCCAACTCGGTATCTGGTGGCTGGAATTGGTGATACTTTGGCAAAGTGGTATGAAGCTTTGATGTCATCGAGTGGGAAGTACAAAAACGCTCCGACAGAGGCTGGACTGCTTATGGCCAAACTATGTTTAGATCTGTTGCTCATGAACTCAGAATCTGCAATTGAAGATATCAACTCAAACCGTCCATCCGAAGCGTTGGAAAAGGTAACGGATGCGATCATATTGATTAGTGGATCGGTCGGAGGATTTGGCGAAACGAACTGCCGTTCTGCAGCAGCCCATGCGGTTCACAATGGTTTATCAGTGTTACCAGAAAGCCATCACGCTCTACACGGTGAAAAAGTCGCCTGGGGAATTCTTGTTCAGTTGGCCATAGAAGAAAAGTCCGATAAGGAAATTATTGAACTTGTGGAGTTTTACAAGACATGTGGACTGCCATATTCTCTCGAGAAGCTCGGTATTGATTACACGCGTCTTGATGAAAAGCTATTGTCTGAGATTGCACGAGTATCTCTATTGCCGGAAAGCACAATGGATTCCATGCCTTTCCCAGTGACCATTCAAATGGTTCTAAATGCTATAGACAGAGTCGAACAACTATCACGAGTTGTCTTATAGAGCCTAAGCCCTTTTTATTTAGGGAAGGGTTCATCGGTAATGTTAAAAAAGCGCCCGAGAGATGGGCGCTTTTTTAATCAAATAGCCAGGGCCAGCGTACTATCATAATCTAACCCCGACTACCCCTTTAAAGGGAACTGATATATGGTAAGGCTGCTTTTGGTTTGCTGATTTTCATCATAGCAACCTTAAGTTTTCAGTTATATGTGTCGTGTTGGTGGGGTCAATTAGCATCCGCCCTCCTTTCGACACACTTATTTATATCTCCACATTCAACTATTTATGCATCGTAATAAAAATTAAATGTTAATATACAAATATTTAAGAGTTTCCTTGATCTACATCAATTTAAAGAACATTTAGCTTGGAGAACTAGCTGTGGTGGAAACAGGTGCCCAATAAGAAAGGCTGTCGAGACTAACACATCTCGACAGCCTTGGCCTTGGCGCCCTAAGTTAGGGGGCGACTTTTATCAGGATTATCCTCCTGACGGGATGATGCAATATGTTAGGGGTGCTCCGAAAGCTAAAGCAACCCGAGGGAGTGAGGTAATATGTGGTGCGTGTTCACTTTGGCTTAAGCGGGATCATTTAGCATCCACTCTCCTTTCGTGAACACAATTATTTATTCCCATTTACTTTATCCATTATGCAAGAAAATCAAGTTTTAATTTAATATGTCAGAAACCTAAAAGTCTAGTGTAGATTCCCCAGGCTGCCCGTGGCCTGGCCCACCGCCGCCGACCGACTGCTCGCTGCCAATCCTAAATCGACGCTTAAACTTCGAAATCCAGTTCTCAAGCACTACATACACAACGGGTATCAGCACCAGCGTAACAAGGGTCGAGAATGTGAGACCAAATGCTATGACGGTAGCCATAGCTGCGAGTGTCTCTGCACCTGTACCGTAGCCGATAACAAGTGGCATCATCGCGAGAACGGTAGTTAGTGTTGACATGAGAATTGGGCGCAAGCGGATTGGGCCTGCTTCGAGCAATGCTTCATGGAGCGTCAGTCCGCGTGCACGTAGTTGGTTGGTGTAGTCGATTAACACAATTGCGTTGTTTGCGATAAGTCCCATGACCATGATGACGCCAATCGCAGAATCGATGTTCATCGATCGATGGGTCAGGAAAAGGCCGAGTGCCGCGCCAATAAAAGTAGGCGGCAAGCAAAACATAATCACAAACGGGGTCAAGATGGATTCAAATAGACTTGCCATTACCATGTACAAAAGCAGAATTGAGAATCCGAATGCGGCCCCGAGGCCAATAAATGCTTGGCTCATAAACTGTCCGTTTTGGCCGAAGTCGACTGAGTAGCCTTGCGGAATGCGCATGGATTTAAACTTGCTTGTAAGAACCGCTTGTACGCGGCCGCTCGTCGTTCCATACGGCGTTGCTGTGACTGTAACGGAACGGACATCATTGACATGCGTAATTTGCGGCGGCTCCTGTGACGTTGAAATCGTTGCGATTTGGGTAACCGGTACAAACTGGCCGCTGCTGTTCTCAATTGTCACTTGTGACAGATTGTCTAGATTCTGTGAGAAAGCATCTGGCAGTTTAACAACGATATCGTATTGCTGGTTTCCTTGATGGAATGTGGATGCTTTTGAACCTTGGAATTCTGTGTTCAGCGCAGATATCACTTGCTGTTCAGTAAGTCCGTACTGTGCAAGTGCAGATTGGCTGACATTGAGTTCGTAATCAGGCATACCTGTTGCAAGTTGGTTGTCCACATATTCAAGTCCGGACGTATGTTTCATGATGTCGGCAACCTGGTTGCTCAAAATTGTGAGAGTTTTCATGTCGGGACCGTGGATTTGTACTGAAATGCCGCTTGAAGCGGGGCCGTTGTTGGCGGATCCCGGTGTTACCAGAATCTGTGCCCCTGGTATGTTTTCCACGACGTTCCCAAAGTCATGTGCCATCTTGTTAATGGCGCTCGAAGGAACTTTGTCATTGAATACCACGCTGAGAGAGGCCTTGTTTGTTACCACGGTATCGTTATATGAATTCCCGCCGATTTGCGCATACAGGGTTTGAATGCCTTTCATCTTCTCTTTTGCGAGTGTTTCAACTTGATCTACGACCTGGCTCGTTTTACTTAAATCAGTGCCATCAGCCAGTGTGATGGATATCGACATTTGGTTTGTGCCGACATTTGGTACGAGTTCAAAGCCAATTAAAGGAACAAGGAAAAAGCTTAAGATAAGCATGACGGATGTGCCGCCGATTATTGTTTTTCTGTGTCCAAGGCTCCACTTCAAAGATTTCCGATAAGCCCCAGTAAGTTCATACATGCCGCGACTGGCCCAGTCGAATGGGGACCATTTGCGGAACGGGCCTGTTTTACCAGGAATCATTTCTGCAACTTCAAACCGTTTTCCGCGCAAGAGTTTAGATGCGAGCATCGGCGTGAAGGTAAGAGCCACAAACAAAGCGGCTAAGTGGGCAAAACTGACGGTGAGAGACAGCGGCCGGAAGAACTGGCCTGCGATGCCCGGAACAAAGATGGATGGTGCAAACACGCAAATTTGCGCTAAAGCAGCAACAACAACAGCGAGACCAACTTCTTTTGTCCCTTGTTTTGCAGCTTCAATTGCAGAAAGTCCATTTTGTCTGGCGCGGAATATGCTCTCAAGTACGACAATCGAGAAGTCAACGAGCGATCCTAACCCGACAGCCAAACTTCCAAGCGTAATGGAGTTTAGGGAAAGGCTGCCGAAATACATCAAAATAAAAGTAGATAAAACTGCGATTGGAATGGCGACAGCAACTACAACCGTTGTCTTGATGCTTCGCAAAATCAGCAAAATAACAAGAATACCAAATATAAATCCGAGAATGGTATGGTTAATCACTGTATTAATGGTGTCGCGAATCGTTTGTGCATTATCGCTTAAAACAGTTAAATGGATACCTTGCGGCAACTGCTTTTGCAGACCTTTTACAGCTTGTTGAACCTCGTTCGACACTTGCACCGTATTTGCACCGGTAGATTGTGTAATAGAAAAGCTGACTGCAGGTTTCGAATTCAAAGTGGATATAAGGGTTACTGTTTTGTTTCCATCTACAACGTCTGCAATATCGCTGAGAGGAATTGACTTGCCGCCGCCAATCGAAATTGGCACATTGTTTAAATCAGATGGAGACTGGAACTGGCCATTAATATGAAGAGGAATCAACAAACTTCCTTTTTTCACTTGGCCCGCGTCAGCACTTAAATTACTCGATTGCAAAGCTTGTACGACTTGCGAAATAGACAGGTGGTAGAAAGATAATTTATCCGGGTTTACCTCAACTGTAATTTGCCGAGTTAAATTCCCAGACTCACTGGCTGAAGCCACACCGTTTAAATGTTCGATTGCAGGCTGGACAATATTTGTGGCAACGTCGCTAATCGTCTGTTGTGATTGCGATCCTGATAATGCCAGAGTCATAATCGGCAAATTTGATGGATCAAACTGTTCGAC
>JAKADF010000330.1 GCA_021820805.1 Bacillota bacterium | reverse complement strand
ATCAGGAGATGGGAGCCTTTTTCTTCACCCGTTTCTTTAAGACGCAGCAAATAAGCAAGGACTTGTATTGTCTTTCCAAGTCCCATATCATCGGCAAGACAAGCACCAAATCCAATTTGACGCAAACGTAAAAGCCATGCATAACCAGTTAATTGATATTGCCTTAGCGACCCAAAGAAAGAGACCGGCGCTGGCACAGGATCTACTTCATGTGCATGCTGAATCAAATAAATTAGCTCTTTTATCCTTTCCGCACTATGGCTGTACGAAACTTCAAGCGGTAAATCATCTGAGTCATCCGTTTCTTCTTCATTCATTAAAAGGGTTCTTGACAGGTCAAGCACGCTGAGTCCATGCCGATCATTTCTTAATCCTAATTGTGCAATTTGATTAAAAATCTCTTCAACTGGGATAAGTCGCCAGGAACCGCCTAATTGAACATACGGTGTCCTGTCACGAACAATCTGCTCAAACTCAGCGCGTGACAGTTCTGTGTCTCCTATAGCAACAGACCAATCAAATTCAACTAATTCCTCCGAATCAAACCAGTGACTAGAAACATTTCGTTCTCCCTTTGTCTTACTTTGTTTTGGTTTTGTTTTTTGGATTTTTACCCGTATTCTCACATTTGTTAAATAAGATGAATCGACTTCTGGGGTTCTAACGATATACCCATTCTCCTTAAGAGCTGGTACTCCTTCGGAAATAAATTCAAACAGTTCCTCCGAAGGAATTTTACACTCGTAAGGTGTTGCTGTTCTTAAAGATTCTAATATTGGTTCATATGCACGGCCAGCAATATACAAATTTCGAAAAATCCACTTTTCAGGATGCACTAAGACGTCATCTGAGATTTCGATGCATCTATTTTTCGCTTCCCACCAAACGGATATAGGAGCCTCATTATCAAAATATCTATGTACAATCAAGCAGCGCAGTGTCCAATCCTTTGATAAATCGTCTTTAATGGGGGGGGTTAATTCAAAAGCAAGCCGATAAAACGATGAACCGGACAAATCAAGCATCCATTCTGACCGCCAACCGCTTCCTTGGAATGTTTGCCTCAACATACGGGCAATAAGCCAGCCATCTGCCATAAAGGTGCTGTACGGCCCCTTTTCAAGCGCCCCTCTCCAAGCAGACAACACATCCTTTTCACCGCGATACATCACACGATACGATGATTTACGATCCGATTTTTCTTCACCGAGAACTACCTGGTACTTTATCTGACTCATTAACGCGTTTAAGCACGATATAAACCAAGCATCTGTCATCATTTGGGCATGATTGCATCTTTCCCAAGGGAATTTGTCAGTCCAGCCAGAACCATAAATTCTCTCAGACATCCCAATGTATGTAAATCGTAAAGCCCTCATCTTTTCATCTGTAAAACCTGGAATCCAAATTGATGCATAAACTCCGTTTCCAGTGCTCCATGACGGTGATGATTCATCATCTGCAAGTGCGAATGAAAAACATGATTCGATAATTTCTGCGATGGATAAATCGACAGGCCCTGCAAATGCAAACACGTCCTTGGTATTAATCAAATGAAAGGATGCTCGAACAATTCGCAAAAGCCAATAAACTGAGTCCGACAATATAAATGGGCATTCAGAGTGCATTAAGCAAGGTAAAAAATGAACAAATTCTGCCGCCCCAAATTGCAGTACTCCGCTCTCTTGGTAGACACCCTTGGGCACAAAACCGTGCTTTGTGACAAAGTCTGTCAACATTTTTAACTTACTTAAATCAGTACCCCCGCCTATATCTCCAACCCAAATTAAAACAACACCATCATCCACAAAACTCTTGCCAGGCTGGAAACGCGCAAAGAGCGTAAGTTGCTTTGTTCCCACGATGTTCCCTTGTGCAGCTGTCTCAAACTCTGACGTCATGGATAATCCCCTTTGCAATGCTATTCCTTCATTTTAACACTGCAAATCAAACTCGGTAAAATTGTCGATACTTCTTTTGCACATATGCACTCATATCAGCCAAAATTCTCCCGTATGCTGAAGTAGTACAAGCCATATATTCAGGAGAGATAGTATGCCCTTTTTTATAAACCTAATATTTGATTTCTTTGTTTCTATGGGGATGGTGCTCGGGGGCTCTCTGCTCGGAGGTCTTGCCGCGGTATTTACCCACGTCCGTCCAGCAGGGGCAATGTTGCAACTAGCGGATCAACTGAAAATATGGGCGCTTGTCAGTACACTAGGTGGAACAATGGATACACTCCGAGCCATTGAAACTGGCGTCCTTGGCATGAACTTAACTCCTATTGCACGTCAATTTATGTACCTTATTGCAGCTTTTATCGGTTGTCAGGCAGGATATATACTCATTCGTTGGCTGGTCGGGAGCGAGCCAATTTGATACACAAAAAAAGCATGAACAAGAAACTCACTGCCTTCTTTCTGATTGGTGTCATCATCGGCGGAGTTGTTACTTCCACTTGGCAAGCGAGAGAAATGGAACACTTGTATCTCCAAGTGCGCAAGCTTAAACTACATAATGACGACCTTGTTGAAGAAAATACCCACTTATCCATGGAGATGCAACAACCGAAAAATACTGCTTTGCTTCGAGGAATTCAAGTTGACTGTACAACTCCCGGAAATGATTGGGCTGTAATTCTATCAGCAGCAGATCGTGCAAAAGAAGAACTATCTTTTCTGGTCGGAAAAGAATTAGAGGTTCTAATTCGAAACCCGGATTTGCCCGCTCGTGTTTTAGATGGACAAACTTTCTCAGTCGAAAACAAACGTTATAGACTGAAGGTGGTTCTCATTGTAATTAGCGAAACTTTATATGTTCGCTTGCAAGTGAATCCCATGAACTAACTAAGTTCATTCTATTTGTAATCAAAGGGAGAGTTCCTTATGCCTTTATATAGTGAAATGACACCTGATGAATTAAAGGAAGAAATGAAAAAACTTCAGGAACTGGGCCAAAGGGCGTATGATATGGAAAACTGGAGTGATTATGAAATCCATATGACAAAATGGTACTTGGCAAAATCCTATGAAATACTGCCAACTGTCAAAATAGAAATTGGCAGAACATACCGCATTGCAGACGATTACGACAGGCTGACTGTAACAGGACTTGAAGGCGCGATGGCCTGGGGAGTTCGGGAATCAACTGCTGAATCTGTCTCAATTCCAATTGCGCGACTAGATGAATTCGATGATGGGTTCGAATGGGATAAAGACAAAAAGTAGAAAACATGAATGTTGCCCGTTCTCGCTTGAGAGACGGGCTTTGAACACCTAACGAAACAACTAAATTAAAATGGTTTGTTCGAATTTAAGTGATAATTGTAAATCAAATATTTCGTAAACCCCGCGACATAGTTCATACTCTTCTGAACCTCTTCATCTGTTAAAATATCTCTCCCAGGTCTGCTGTTACAATCATATACATAATGTTCTCCTGTTACGCTTCTCCCAACATCAATACCTAAAAGTCCCAATAAAGGGAATTTTTCTTGCAGCATTCGGGCTGTTGAAATTGCCATTTGAATCATAGAATGCATATCATAATTCGCCATTCCAAGTTCTGCAAAGAGATCATTTGCCTCTTTTGAAGGGCGAGTAACCGATAACACTTTTCCCCCAGCGTGGTAATTCGTGACACTAGCACCTTTCTTACCAACCCTTGCAGTTTCTCCAACAGCTTGCCAAGCACCTGTTTCATCTCTTTGCACAGTTATTCGGAAATCAACAGGACGATTCTTTTGGGTTCGAATGAGAGATACATGCTGCTGCGCAAAGTACTCCTTTTGCCGAAGTGCATAACGGAGCATTTGAACTAGTTCATGCTTTGATACAGTTCCCTTTACATGCCGCTCAAAAAACCGATCTCCAATGACACGATATGTATCAACATCGACCTTTTGAACTTGTAACATATTACGCCCGCCGGATCCAACTACAGGCTTAACCCAGATTTTTTTTCCAGATTCTAGCAGTCCCATAATATCAGGAATATCTACTTTATATTTCGTGACGGGGATCCACGATAGATTTGGCGACAGGGATGCTTCGATATATTTAAAAACTTGAGTCTTATTGGGCAACATTGGGTTAAATACAGGGACAGACAATCTGCCTAAACGACGGAGCGCATGCATGTGATCACGTCGATACATTTTTAAATCTGAAAGATACATTGCATCATATACAATTGAAGGTGCAATCAAACCGTGTCGATCTGCAAATGGCAAGACAAGCTGATGTTTGTCAGGAAAAAGGCTCCATCCGTGTATTTTATTTGCGGATACAATCTGATTCGGGCCAGTGACGATTAAGTCAATATTAAATTGATGACAAGCTTCCCCTAACCAATAAAACGTACGATAACGCCTTCCACGCTTTAGCTTTGATAAATCCGTCCCCGTCATGGCTATGAGCAAAGTTTTCCCCTCCGCACGTTAAACACGGCATTCTGGCTTTTTCAAAACATCGTATTCGTTGCCGTTACCATCTGACAGTGTGATTGCGTAACCTGTTATAAAACTTTAGGCAACAAAAAATGAAGGGAAACCGCACTGATGCTAAACATATGGGTAATTGCTCCAGAGGATTTGCCTATTCCCCCAATACGGGGAGGATCCGTCCAAATATATACCTACGCCTTAGTCCAG
>JAKADF010000329.1 GCA_021820805.1 Bacillota bacterium | reverse complement strand
TTTTATACTTGCGGTTTCTGTTGCGGCGGCAGGGTTTGCGGCTGTGGTTGAGCTTGTGCCTGAGGCTCTTTTTGTGATTCATCCGAACTTGAGCCGCCCATACCTTTAAGCAGTTGACCACCGAGCGGTGAACTCATAACTGCAATCAGTACATTTGTGAAATCTTCAGTCGTGAGGTTCTTCCCTCGCTGTTTAACAAGCTTATCTAATACGCCGCTTTCCTTCAGTGAAGTAGATGTAATAAATAAAGTATCCAATATTCTGTCTGCCTGGTTCAAATACTGCAGCCAGTTCTTAACTGTGGTTCGTAAATTGGTAACAGTTTTCAGCGATTCTTGAATGTTTTTTGGCGTAAGAAGCTGCGACAAGGATTGTGACTTTTTAGATGGCGATGCAGGTAAAGATGGTTTAGCGGGAGCTGACTTTCGTTTTACACTCCCCTTTTTTCCGCGTACCGGTTGTTTGCTTTTTGCTAGTTGGATGTCTCTTTTATTGACTCGGTGTTTCACCCTAAACACCTCACTTTCGGGCTAAACGTTCCTGTCTTATCGTATTTTGGGACCAAGAATTTTGTGTCGCATATCCACTTGTATTTGACCGCAAACTACGGGTGAAGGGAGTGGGGTTATTGGCGACGGAACGTTCGTTATATGCCAGATACGGCGGGGTCCATTTTACGCAGTTGGCTCATACACGCGAGATCAATGAGTTCGTACGTGGATTGCCTCAGGATAAAAAGGACAATTTGTTTGAGGTAATGCAGGAGCTTGACAAGAATGGGCTTATAAGAATTGAAAATGACGGGAAAATTCTCGACCATGAGGGAGAGATACATCCCCAAATATGAATTTAATAAAATCGCCGCCAAGGCGTGAAAGTCTGGCGGCGATATTTACATTATTTTTATTTTAAATGACCCTTAGTCACTTAAGGATGTATTGAAAGTACGCATCCGAATTAACGCTTGTTCAATATTCTCATACGAGGTTGCGTAGGAAAGCCGAATGTTGTTCGGTGCACCAAATGCCTCTCCAGGAACAACAGCAACCAATTGTTCTTCGAGTAATAGTTCTGCGTAGTCTACTGCAGATTGAATTTGACGGCCTTTATATTGTTTTCCAAAAACACCGGAGATATTTGGGAAAGCGTAAAAGGCTCCGTCTGGAACAGCGCAGGTTACGCCAGGCAATTCATTTAGACCAGAAACAAGCAAATTACGACGGCGCTTGAATTCGGCGACCATAGACGGATCAAACGATTTTAGTGCGGTCACACCTGCTGCTTGAGAAATTGCCGATGGGCTTCCAGAACCGTGGCTTTGGAAACTGCTGATAGCCTTAATAGCATCTGCAGGTCCTGCGACATATCCAAGCCGCCATCCAGTCATTGCAAATGCTTTCGAGAATCCATTTACAACGAATGTCCGGGACATTAAATCTGGGAATAACTTCGGCAAACTGATATGCGAAACGCCATCATATACTAAGCGTTCATAAATTTCATCTGTAACGATGTAAACATCGTGTTTAACTAGTACTTCACCAAGGGCTCTTAATTCAGATTCACTGTAGACAGCACCCGTCGGGTTACATGGTGAATTTAAGAGCACCGCTTTCGTTTTATTTGTAATAGCAGCTTCAAGCATGGCCGGGGTCATTTTGAACCCTGTCGATTCATCGCAAGAAACAACAACGGGCAGGGCTCCAGTGAGCTGAATTTGTTCTGGGTAGGATACCCAATATGGAGCCTGTAAAACGACCTCGTCACCTTCCTCGCAAATCGCCATAAATACGTTGTATAGTGAATGTTTTGCGCCATTTGATACAACGATTTGCTCAGGAGTGTAAGTTAATCCATTTTCAACCGAAAGTTTCTCACAAATAGCTTTTCGCAGTTCGAGCGTGCCAGCTGCAGGAGTATATTTCGTAAACCCGTTTGTAATTGCCGAAATACCAGCGAACGCGGCAGGAATCGGCGTATTAAAATCGGGTTCGCCCACGCTCATATTTATAACAGGTTTTCCTTCTCTTAATAATGCTTTTGTTTTTGCATCTACACTCATAGTTGCAGATGGTTTAATCATTTTTACTCTGCTTGACAAGCGATTCACTGCTCTGCACGCTCCCTCCATATCACTTTTATCATTGTAGCATAACGCCGTGCTGCAGACTGCTTTAAAAAGTTAAAAGAGACGCTTCAGCCATGAGAAAATTCGGGTGTCGCCTTGTGACCCATCCGTATCAGACGGATGAAGCGGACAGTACTCCGTAGGCTCAGTTCCCTTGACGAAATAATCTATTTCCTTTGCCCCGCATTTATCCGTAGCAATTTTTGCGGTCAGCGGGTCAATCTCGACGCGAACTAAATCGTCAGGCGGTTGATACCAGTCATATGGTGCGTGAACCTGAGCAGTGCCCATAAATTTTGCCCAGATTGGAGCTGCTAGATGGGATTCTGTTGTTGTTAATTTTCGATTTGTGTCGTATCCGACCCAGACAGCACATACGAGGTTCGGCGTATATCCGACCATCCAAGCATCTGTGTCTGTCGTTCCTGTTTTCGCTGCGGCCATCCCATGCAAATACGGCTTAACTGCGTGACCTGTTCCATTTCGATCTAAAACGCTCGTCAGCAAATCGGTCATTTGATAAGCAATATCTGGGCTGACCGTTCTTACCTTTTCTACTGATGTCTGGTAAATTTTCTTTGCATGGCTGGAACGAACCTCATCAACTGTGTAAGGTGTTACCTGATAACCTCCGTTTGCTAATGTTGCATATGCTGTAGCCATCTGCACAGGACTTGTCGGGAAAACGCCGAGTGCAAGCGCTGGGTATGGAGAGAGTGGAGAGTGAATTCCCATCTCCCGTGCTGTATTTACTACTTGATTTGGACCAACGGCAATATTCGTTGAAACTGCGTACACATTATCAGATCTCGCGATGGCCTCTCGGAGTGTGAGCGGTCGGTTCGCATAATAATCTCCATAGTCGTGCACGGTGTATAAACTATTTGCACCCTCGCCGTAGGCAAATGTGGTGAGTTCGCTGTTGATTTGATTTGCGGGCGTATAGCCATGTTCGAGAGCAGATGTGTACAATATAGCTTTAAAAGTTGAGCCTGGCTGACGTTCTGAATATACGCGGTTATAGGGGCTTTGCGTAAAGCTGCGTCCTCCGACCATGGCTCGAATTGCACCTGTTCTTGGATCCATCGCAACAAGCGCTGCTTCAATACCGCTGTTTTTCGGAATTGAGGTATGAATTGCGTGCTCTGCTGCTTGTTGCAAGAGCGGATCGAGTGTAGTTGTGATACTAATGTCACCCGCATACAAATCGTCTGCTGTCAGATGAAGTCGATTTTTAACTTCTGAAATAGCAGCTGTTGTAAAGTACGGCGCAACTTCAATAGGGTGCTGAGCCGTCGAAATGTGCAAAGTTTCGTGATAGGCTTTGTCAGCCTCTTCTTTACTTAAGTAACCTGCAGCAACCATTCTGTCCAGCACTAATCGCTGGCGATGCTTGGATGCTGCAAAATGTTCAATGGGTGAATATATGGACGGCCCTTTTGGAAGTCCAGCGATTAGCGCGCACTCAGCAAGGTCTAATTCTTGAACAGGTTTATTAAAGTACAGTTCTGCTGCAGAACCTACTCCGTAGGCGCCATGCCCGTAATAGACTACATTGAGGTACTGGGAAAGTATCATATCTTTTGACTCATGAAGCTCCAGCGATATTGCATACAAGCCTTCCTTCAGCTTGCGGATAAGCGTTCTGTCCTGAGAAAGATAAAGGTTTTTGGCAAGCTGTTGAGTTATGGTCGATCCGCCCTCAACCACGTGCCCATCTTTTAAATTAACCAACATTGCACGAATCAGAGATTGAAAGTGGAATGCGCGGTGGTGGTAAAAACTCGCATCTTCCACAGCCAGTGTCGCTTGAATAAGCGGTTTTGGAGTGTCATGTAAATCAACTCTTCTGCTTTGGGCGCCTTCGAGCGTCCATTCTGTAAGTCTTGTTCCATCTTCGCTCTTAATTTCAGTCGGACTTACAAGACTTGCATCCGGCAGCGGAAGGATACGAAGTAAAACTAGGAGCATACTCATACCAAAGAAACCGCCAAAAAGCGGTATAGCAACTCTTTTGATCCATCGGCGTTTTTGTTTGGATCCCGATTGACTATCCGAAAATGGATAAGTGTTTTGGTTAGTGAGTTCAAAATGCTCGTGCGGCATGGTGCAGCCTCCTTTGCACACACATCGTGCAGGCTCACTGAGGAATAATTTCATCCAAGTGGTTTTTAATTCCAATCGAGGGTAGTATGTCCTCTGAATAGAGAAACCATGCCAAGTGAATTATGCATGAGGTTTGTATAAATAATCGGTATCACACACCGATTGTCTTTGGTATAATACCCACTGCGAATAAAGGAGTGAAAGAAATGTCCAATATGGAGCTATGGTTTACAGAATTCCAAAATGAAAATTTATCAATTGGGCTTAAAATCGAGAAAACATTACATAGTGAACAAACAGAATTTCAAGGGCTGGATGTTATACAGACGAAGCAGTATGGAAATATGCTCGTCTTAGACGGATGTGTGATGACTACAGATAAAGACGAGTTTGTATATCATGAAATGCTTGCTCATGTAGGACTTCATAC
>JAKADF010000002.1 GCA_021820805.1 Bacillota bacterium | reverse complement strand
TAGAATTTAAATCCCGATTAATATTAGGAAGTGGAAGGAGCAAGTTGCATGTCAGGTCCAGCTTTAAAACAACTAGCTGCTCATCACTCGATACACGAAGCTGCAGGGAATGAAGCAGAAGAACTAACGCAGATTCTGCGTCAAACAATAGCGGAAGGCGATGAAGCAAAAAATGTCGAGGTCGCCTTCATTCTGCTAGAGCACTGGGAGACCAGAACTCTTCGTCATGCTGCATCAGAAGAAGAGGGTTTCTATTTAGAAGTGCTAGAAATGCATCCAGAACTTGAACAAGACATTATCAGATTGAAAAGGGACCACGAATTAATGAAAATCCTCGCTGGCGAAATTAAAAACATGCTTGGCCAAATTGGTTGGACGGCGGGGATTTTAGAACGATTCGAAGCTCTCATCCTTATTAATGTGCTTCATGGGCGAGAAGAGGAAAAACGAATTCTCACTCAAGATCTTGGGCCAATCAAGCCGAAATCGGAACAGATGCTGTAGATTGTCCCGCGGTCATTTTTCTGAAGGGAGGATAAGACATATGACAATCCAGCAAGAAACAGTTGAAACGGCGTGTGAAGGTGAGAAAGAGTATCGCAGGAGAAGATTGCTTCGAGCAGTGAACTCAGATTTATATGATATCTTTACAGAGCGTTTAGAGGAGCATCGGATACATAGTTATGATGTTCAGCTAATCGTTGAAGAAGTCGGAGACATAAGCGAAAGCGACACAGTCATTCTAAAGGTTCTTTACGGCGATGACTTTGCGAATACGTTTGAGAAAACTCTTTTACGAAGTGAACTAACCAACCAGTCGGAAGCGATGCAAACTTATCTGTCAGAATTTATTGCTGCTTGCGAAGAAGGGTTAATTCTTGACTATAGAAAATTCATGCAGCCCCATACGTAAGGGACTTGCCTCTGAATGTGTCATAAAAGTTCATGAGAATTAAGGGAGTGACCAAAATGGCAGTAATAAGGATGCCTAATCATAAAGAAGAGGAAGCCATTAAAACAGACCAACAAGATCTCCTCGCAATTCTGGAATTGCGATTCGGCAAAATTCCCGATGCTTTTCGAGATGCAATTCTGGATATGAAGGACCGCAATACATTAGAACGGCTTGTTCTTGTAGCTGCAAACGTTCCGGAGTGGGAATTGTTTACAGAAGAGATGAAGGCAGGACCGGCTGCATTTCGGCTTGTAGGAAGCAATTATAACCCAATTTCCATGCAGTAAGGAGCGAAAGAGGTTATGGGTAGAAAAGACGTATCTTATGTGAAGCGTTTAAGTTATTTCAAACGCGGTGAGCGTATCGATAAAGGTTGGGTCGAAGAAAGTCCTCGCCCAAGGGATTGGGAAGAAATTTATCGTTCAAGATGGCAGCACGATAAAATTGTTCGCTCCACACACGGCGTAAATTGTACCGGCTCTTGCAGTTGGAAAATATATGTCAAGAACGGAATTATTACGTGGGAGACACAGCAGACAGACTATCCGTCACTTGGTGATAACTTTCCGGAATACGAACCACGCGGTTGCCCGCGCGGAGCCAGCTTCTCTTGGTACACGTACAGCCCGCTTCGTGTGCGTTACCCGTATGTTCGTGCCGAATTACTTCGGTTCTGGCGTGAAGAACGTTCAGCAGGCAAAGATCCAGTAGCTGCATGGAAGGCCATCATGGCAGACCCAGAAAGAAAGAAAGCTTACACTACTGTCCGTGGTAAGGGCGGCCTGATGCGGGCGAGCTGGGAAGAAGTCAGCGAAATGATTTCCGCCGCTACCATCACGACGATTCAGAACTATGGACCAGACAGAGTTACTGGGTTTAGTCCGATTCCGGCAATGTCACAGGTCAGTTATGCATCTGGTGCACGATTCTTATCTCTCATTGGTGGTACAATTTTGAGTTTCTATGATTGGTATGCTGACTTACCGCCTGCATCACCTCAAATTTGGGGTGACCAAACAGACGTTCCTGAAAGTGCAGACTGGTACAATTCGAGCTACTTCATTATTTGGGGAACAAACCTGCCAATGACTCGTACGCCTGACGCGCACTTTATGGTCGAGTCAAGGTATAAGGGCACAAAGGTTATTGGTGTAAGCCCGGACTATGCAGAATACATCAAGTTCGCAGATCAATGGCTGCCTGCAAAAGCGGGTACGGATGCAGCGCTTGCGATTGCAATGACGCATGTTATTCTTAAAGAATTTTACGTAGAAAAACAAACACCATATTTTATGGATTATGCAAAGAAGTACACGGACTTACCGTTCCTTGTAACATTACGCAAGACAAAAGACGGTTATGCGTCTGACAGGTTCTTGCGTGCATCTGATTTAAGCAGTGATGAAAAGCTTGGCGAGTGGAAAACAATCCTTTGGGATGAAAATTCAGACCGTCTTGTCGCACCAAAAGGCAGCATTGGTTTCCATTACGATGAATCCGGAAAATGGAACCTTCGTCTGGAAGACGTAAATGGTGATTCATTGAATCCACGACTTAGTGTCATAGATATGGCGGACGATGTTGTAATGGTCAATTTCCCATACTTCGGGAACAACATTGGAGAAATTGTCACCCGTGGAGTACCGGTCAAAAAAATTACGGATGTAAATGGTGAAACATTATTCGTCACGACCGTTCTTGATTTGATGATGGCTCAAACCGGTGTTAACCGAGGCTTGGCAGGTGATTATCCGAAAGATTATGACGATCCGAAACCATATACACCGGCTTGGCAAGAAGGTATAACTGGTGTTCGACGCGACTTGGCGATTCGAGTTGCGCGTGAATTTGCGGATAATGCTGCGCGTACAAAGGGTAAATCCATGATAGCGCTTGGCGCAGGAACAAACCACTGGTACCACAGTGACCTGATTTACCGTTGTATCATCAACATGGTTCTGCTTTGCGGCTGTCAAGGTGTAAACGGCGGTGGCTGGGCTCATTATGTCGGCCAAGAGAAGGTTCGCCCGCTTGAAGGCTGGTCTCAGGTTGCATTTGCCCTTGACTGGAACCGTCCGCCGCGCCAAATGCAAGGTACAACATTCTGGTATTTTGTAACAGATCAATTTAGATATGAAGAACTTGATACTGCAACCCTTGGCTCGCCAAATGGAGGACGGTTCCACAACCTGCACCCAGCTGATATGGCTGCGCTTGGTGCAAGGCTTGGGTGGGTGCCTTCATTCCCGCAATTCGAGCAGAACTCAATAAAGCTTGTTGAGGAAGCTCACAAGGCAGGTGCGAAGACGGACAAAGAAGTTGTGGACTATGTTGTTTCTCACATCAAGAGTAACGACATTAAATTTGCTGTAGAAGACCCTGACAATCCGCAGAACTTCCCGCGCGTCTTGTACGTGTGGCGCTCCAACTTGCTAGGTTCGAGCAGTAAAGGTCATGAGTACTTCTTGCAACATTTGCTTGGCGCAGATGGACATGTGCTTGCAAACGAAAAAGAATCATGGAAACCATCAACAGTTAAGATGTCTGAAAAAGTTCCGCAGGGGAAACTTGACTTGCTTATCGATATTGACTTCCGCATGACAGGCACGGCCGTTTATTCGGATATCATCTTGCCTGCAGCTACTTGGTACGAGAAATACGACTTAAGCAGCACAGATATGCACCCATATTTGCATCCGTTTAATCCGGCGATTTCGTCACCTTGGGAAACAAGAAGTGACTGGGCTACATTCCGTACGCTTGCAGAGACGTTTGCAAAGCTTGCAAAAGAGCACTTACCGGCTAAAGAAGATTTGGTCATGGTGGCGCTCAGCCACGATACACCTGGTGAGCTTGCGCAGCCAAACGGGAAAGTTCGTGACTGGCGCACAGGTGAAGTTGAAGCCATTCCTGGAAAGACGATGCCGAACTTTGTCATCGTAAAGCGTGATTACCCGAATGTTGACCAGCAATATGTCACCCTTGGACCGCTGGCTGAAAAGGGATATGGTGCGAAGGGAATTGTCATTTCAGGGGAACGGGCATACAAAGAATTTGGTAAACGCGTTGGGCTGAACAAAACGCCTGGTATCGGCGAAGGCCGTCCTACCTTGTATGAAGATAAGCATATGGTTGAGGCTATTTTGACTCTGTCCGGCGCTTCGAATGGACACCGCGCTGTTGAAGAATGGAAGGCCCTTGAGAAACCGACGGGTCTCTCACTCGAGCATATCGAGAAAGAGCGTGAAGATGAAGCAATGACCTTGCATGACATCACCGCTCAACCACGGTTGTCACTCGCAACACCTATCTGGAGCGGACTTGAATCATCAGAACGGAGATATTCTCCGTTTACGATTAACGTTGAGTACGATATTCCGTGGCATACACTTACTGGTCGTCAACATTTTTATCTTGACCATGAAATCATGCTCGATTTTGGTGAGGAGTTGCCGATTTATCGACCGCCGCTTGGACTTCCTCCATTTAAGGAAGAAGATGCGGATGTACCTTCTAACGGACAAAAGATGGTTATGGTAAGGTACCTGACGCCTCACCAAAAATGGGGCATTCACTCGACATATACTGACAACCCAAGAATGCTGACCTTATTCCGCGGCGGCCAAACAATTTGGATGAGTGAGGAAGACGCCGAATCGATTGGTATTAAGGATAACGATTGGGTTGAGGTTTACAACCGGAACGGCGCAATTGTTTGCCGCGCTGTTGTTACTTACCGCTTGCCAAGAGGTATTGCGATGATGTACCACGCACAAGACCGTGTTATCGGTGTGCCTGGAAGCGAAATAACGAAAGATCGCGGAGGTACTCACAACAGTGTCACGCGTGTTATTCCAAAACCGACACACTTTATCGGTGGTTATGCTCATCTCAGTTATGCATTTAATTACTATGGGCCGACAGGGCATCAACGTGATGCAATGACTTTGATTCGACCCCTGAAGGAGGTCAATTGGCTTGAACATTAAAGCGCAAGTCGCAATGGTTATGAATTTGGATAAATGTATCGGCTGTCACACATGCAGCGTTACATGTAAAAATACATGGACGAACCGTCCAGGAACTGAGTACATGTGGTTTAACAACGTGGAAACCCGGCCAGGCCCGGGTTACCCGCGGGGTTGGGAAGATCAAGACCACTTTAAGGGTGGTTGGACAATGCGAAACGGGAAACTGCGCCTAAAAGCAGGCGGTGCAGTTTCTAAACTCGCAACCATTTTCCACAATCCAAATTTGCCGACAATTGATGATTATTACGAACCATGGACTTACGATTACGAGAATCTTACAACGAGTCCGCGTGTTGAACATCAACCGGTTGCCCGCCCGCGTTCTTTAATCACAGGAGAACTCATGGATAACCCGGTATGGGGACCAAACTGGGACGATGACCTTGCTGGCGGCCGGGCGATTGCACCAACGGATCCGAACTTCAAACATATGGAAAATCACGTTGCTTTTGAATATGAGCAAACGTTCATGATGTACTTGCCACGAATTTGCGAGCACTGCTTGAACCCGGCGTGTGTTGCAGCATGTCCGACAGGCGCAATCTACAAGCGGGATGAGGACGGTATCGTTCTTGTTGACCAAGATGCTTGCCGTGGCTGGCGCTTTTGTGTAAGTGCCTGCCCTTATAAGAAGGTCTACTTCAATTGGAACACACACAAGGCCGAAAAGTGTAACTTCTGTTACCCGCGCGTAGAAGCTGGACTTCCGACGATTTGTTCTGAGACGTGCGTGGGACGTATTCGTTACCTTGGTCCAATTCTGTATGATGCAGATCGAATTCGTGAAGCTGCATCCGTTGAAGATGTGAAAGACTTGTATCCAGCACAATTAAACGTATTCCTTGATCCGAATGACCCAGAAGTTATTGAAGAAGCTCACAAGGCTGGGATTAACGACGCTTGGCTGGATGCTTGCCGCCGTTCACCTGTATATAAGATGGCGATTGAGTGGAAGGTTGCCTTGCCGCTTCATCCTGAGTACCGTACCTTGCCAATGGTCTGGTATGTACCACCTCTTAGCCCAATCATGAACCAGGTTCAAAATGAGGATGAAATGGCTGTTGATGCATACCTGCCAACAGTAGACCAAATGAGAATTCCAATGGAATATCTTGCATCACTTCTCACCGCAGGGGACGTAAATGTCATCCGCAATGTACTCATTCGCTTAACGACGATGCGTGCTGTTATGCGTGAGAAAAATGTTGGCGATTTGGAAACCAGTCAGTTGCTGAAAGAATCTGGCTTAACGATGAAGCAGGTTGAAGAGATGGCCCGTATGTTTGGTGTTGCGAAATACCACGAACGTTTCGTTATTCCGACAAGCCGCAGGGAAGAAGAAACAGAGGACCTCGAATACTTGCAAGGTGCCTGCAGCATTGAGGAACTTGCACCATCTGAAGGACGTTTGCCGCAGTTAATGAGAGTTCGTACAGGCAAGGAGGGTTAAACGTGGACAGTTCCACGAAATCCGCTGTGTATAAGCTCATATCCTATCTGCTTTCGTATCCTGGAGAGCCCCAGTACTATGAGGGGCTCCCAGAGGCAAAGGATTGGGCCATAGAGCTAGTTGCCGGGCAAGAGGCCGAGAAGCTTGCAAAAGCTGCAGATTTGCTTTTTGCTTACGGCAGCAACGAGTTAGAACTCCTGTACACGCAAACATTTGATTTTAGCGAAGCACGGGCGCTCTATTTGACTTCCCATGAACTAGGGGACAGTCGCAATCGCGGACCAGCGCTCCTCGAACTGCGCAAGTATTTTATCGATCTGGGATTTATTGAGGAGGCATATCATCTTCCTGATTACCTTCCCGCCCTATTTGAACTCTTAGCGATAGTACCAGAGGATGTAGATACTGCGCCGCTTCGTGAACGAATGTCCGTTGTGTGTCAGCATGTTTGTGAATCATTACCAACAGACAGTCCATATCGGCTTGTTCTTGAAGTTGCTGTTAGTGTCTTGCCAGCAACAGTTAAAGATGAGGAAAATCCGTTTCCTTTGCGGGAAGAGGCTGATCTCGATGAACTTCCATTCCCAATTTTTTATGACTGACCGGAGGTGCTTATACAGGCCCGGCATTCAATCTTAGTAATCTTATGAGGAGGAAGAGCGTATGGCGCAATTTTTGTGGGTGATTCTTCCGTATTTGTGCCTCATGGTTATGATAGTTGGTTCTATCTATCGCTACACATACGGCCAAATCGGATGGACTTCGAAATCTAGTGAAATTCTTGAGAAGAGTTTTTTGCGCTACGGAAGCATATTGTTCCATTATGGCATGTTTGCTGTTATAGGCGGTCACATTATGGGGCTTCTTGTTCCACTGCGTTTTTATCATGCAGTTGGCGTTCCAGATGAGGTTTATCATATGGTCGCCGTATACGCCGGTGGTGTAGCTGGATTTGTTACATTAGTCGGGGTTGTCTTACTTTTGATTCGTCGTATTGTAAACAAACGTGTTCGAAAGCATTCTTCTCCATCAGACTATGTAGCATTAATTTTGTTAACAATTGTCATTGCACTTGGCGAATTTATGACAGTGATCTACAGTAGTATACATGGACCATATGAATACCGTGCAACGGTTGCACCATGGTTCAGAGATATATTTGTTTTGCATCCAAATGCATCTTTGATGCTGCATGTGCCGTTAGTCCTGCAGATTCACGTTGTTGCCGCGTGGCTTCTGTTTGCGTCGATACCATTTACAAGGTTGGTTCACATTTATAGTGCACCATGGCGGTATCCAACGCGTGCTCCAATTCAATTTCGTTCGCGTACGCGTTATACACGTAAAGTTTATGATAACAAAGTAGGACAATAAATTATTTTGCATTAAGTTGCGCTTACATTTGTGCTGATTTTAAACGCATTTGCATGGCGCAACTTAGCATTTGTAATGGCGGCGTGTGTGTGATGAATTCGTCTGGGTCATTTTGAGAGGATGGTTAATATGTCGCAGAAATTTGAAGCGCAAAATGCAGAGTGGCAGTCAAGTAAGGTAAAAGATATCTTCAGTAAAGAGCTCATCTCTCATCCAGAGGGCACTGCGAAACTAATATTACTAAAGCCAGGAGCTGTATATCCAAAACATAAGCATCCAAATCGCACAGAGTATGCGTATGTCATTTCTGGGACACCTACAATTTTAGTCGGCGATACAAATTACGAGTGTCAGGCTGGAGAATTTGTTACAATGCCTACAGACACGATTCATTCACTTGCTAATCATTCCAGTGAAGACGTGACTTTATTTGTAGGAGCGATTTATCATAAGGAATAGCGGGACTACAGATACATTTGGGCGGCCGCTTCGCGACTTGCGAATCTCCCTTACGGACCGATGCAATTTTCGCTGCAAATATTGCATGCCGAAAGAAGTATTCGGTCCTGATTTTGCTTTTTTACCTCATAAGGAACTGCTTACTTTTGAAGAAATAGCTCGACTCACCAGTCTCTTTACAGAATTTGGAGTAGAAAAAATACGTTTGACTGGGGGAGAGCCCCTTCTCCGCAAGGATGTTGAGAAACTCGTTGCAAAACTCACTCAAATTGATGGAATTGAAGATATTGCACTAACGACAAACGGTTCAGTATTAACGCAACAAAAGGCAGAGGCTCTTTACAAAGCGGGACTTAGGCGCATTAACATCAGCCTTGATTCGATGGATAATGATGTTTTCATGTCGATGAATGATGTTAATTTTCCTGTAGCAAAAGTCCTTGACGCGATTGAGCATGCGGTAACAGTCGGTATGTCTCCTGTGAAAATAAATATGGTTGTTCGTCGGGGTATGAATGAGGACAGCATTCTCGGCATGGCGGATTACTTTCGCGGTACGGGCTGTATTCTTCGATTTATCGAGTTCATGGATGTAGGAAATACAAATGGCTGGAAGCTTGACCAAGTGGTCAGTGCAAAAGAAATCATTTCAAAAATTCACGCAGTATGGCCTTTGGAACCTGTCGATGCAAACTACCGCGGGGAAGTAGCAAAAAGGTATCGTTATCTTGACGGTCAAGGGGAAATTGGTGTAATTGCATCCGTAACACAGGCATTTTGTTCGACTTGTACTCGAGCAAGGCTTTCTCCAGAAGGGCAGCTATTTACTTGTTTGTTTGCATCAAAAGGATTTGACTTTCGTGCAATGCTTCGGAGCGGCTGTACGGACGATGAAATTCGAAGCGCGATTCGTGACGTTTGGGGAAACCGTAAGGATAGGTACTCCGAAATTAGGTCTGAAGCCACTTGGCCAAGACCGAAAATAGAAATGTCTCACATTGGCGGTTGACTATATTGTAATTGACTTAAATCAATGTTTATCTTAAATAAGGCGTGTAACCTGTAAGGGGGATACGCCTTTTATATTTTGTGGTGTGAAACCTGCTGCCTTATCAAAGCAAAACAGCAAGGAAAAAGAAGAATTCCAGCAGATGAATATAGTTTTAAATAATATCATTATACCGAGGGATGGTAGATTATGCGTTTTCAAGGTACTGTAATTGAAGAAGATGAACATACATTTGGTATACTCGTTGTCCAGGAATCAACTCTCCGTGTGCCGTCTCAAGCTTCAGAAATGCAACATTTCGCTGCCCAAGTATTTGGCGACGATATTCCAGTTATTTTAATGGCAACGAATGCAAAAGGAGAGGCATCATACTTTGGTTCTGATGAGATAGTAGAATATCTGTCTAAGAAAGACCCTAACTCTATTGAGTTGACTTGGTTTGATGTTTAATTAAAAATCGTTTAATTAAAAACCCCATTGGTATAGGTCTATCTTTCAAATGGATTGCAGATAAAGTAAAAATGTCCCCTAGAGATTGACTCTAGGGGACATAGTTTTAATTAAGCAAGTACGGATATTTTCTCTAAAGCTTCTTTTGCCGGCATGTATTCAAGACCAAGATCTCTTGCAACTGCCTCGTAGGTGATGGCGCCTGCTGCGACATTAACACCTTTCAATAGAGCTTCATTGTTTAATACTGCTTTCTTCACGCCAAGGTTTGCAATTTGCAAAGCATAAGGAACTGTTGCGCTCGTTAAGGCAAGCGTAGCTGTACGCGGAACTGCCCCAGGCATATTTGCAACTGCATAGTGTACTACGCCATGTTTCACGTATGTTGGGTTATCATGTGTGGTGACATGGTCTGTTGTCTCGAAGATTCCGCCTTGGTCAATTGCCACGTCAACAATTACGGATCCTGGTTGCATGGAAGCAATCATGTCCTCTGAAACGAGCCGTGGTGCTTTAGCGCCAGGGATAAGAACCGCACCTACAACCAAGTCAGCTTCTTTTACAGCTTCAGCAATATTAAATGGATTGGAAATGACTGTGCTGATGCTTGTTCCAAAAATGTCGTCGAGTTGACGTAAACGGTCAGCGTTCACATCAAGAACTGTTACGTCTGCGCCGAGTCCAACAGCAATCTTTGCGGCATTTGCACCGACATTACCGCCGCCAACGATGGTAACTTTGCCACGTTTTACGCCAGGAACTCCGCTAAGAAGAATACCTTTTCCGCCTTCAAACTTCTCAAGGAACTGAGAACCAATTTGAACAGACATACGGCCGGCAATTTCACTCATTGGAGTAAGCAACGGAAGAGTCCGTCCAACTTGAACTGTTTCGTAAGCAATTGCTGTGACGCCTTTATCGCGAAGAGCAATCGCCAATTCCGACTCAGCAGCTAAGTGCAGGTATGTGAACAAAACAAGCCCTTCACGGAAATATCCATATTCAGAAGAAAGTGGCTCTTTAACTTTCATAACCATTTCAGCACGAGCCCAAACGTCTGCAGCTTCATTCAAGATGGTTGCTCCGACAGCAGAATAACTTTCGTCGTTGAATCCGCTTCCAACTCCAGCATTACTCTCGATAATAACTTGGTGACCTGCATGTACAAGTGTCATTACGCCAGCTGGTGTAATAGCAACACGATTTTCGTTGTTTTTAATTTCCTTTGGAACACCGATAATCATTTGAAAACCTCCCCATTCATAACTCCTGAACGAAGTATAACCCGCTTCAAGCTATTCTTTCATCGTGTGAAACAGAGAAAGAATACTCACCTTTTGTGAAATTACACAAAAGGTTAGTTCAAGAATCTTTCTAACTTGAGGTCTAAGAACAGGGAGAATTTCTGATTTGGATCACGTAAATCGATTTCACCAATCTCGCTGATTCGTTTTAGTCGATAATTCAATGTGTTGATGTGCACATGGAGCACATCAGCAACTTGTTTAATATTGTTGTCGTAGTCTAAAAACACTTTCAGTGTTTGGAGCAAACTAGTTTGGTGACGTGCATCGTACTCGCGAATCTTTTGTATTGTTGTGTTTGAGTAACCTTCATTTTGCAACTGTTCAACGATTGCAGGCAAGTAACGGTAAAAACCAAGACTCGAGTAAGCAAATGAGGCGGTAAGTTCGTCCTTAAAACGTTCTTTTAATTGCAGCACAGCAAGAGCTTCCAGATAGCTGTTTCGAATTTTGTTGTACATCGTGTAGTTGTTTCCAGAGCTCCCGGTTTCCGGACAGTTATCGAATCTTTCCTTCATACGCGTCATCATGTTTAAAATAAATTTTGTACAGTATTCGTCAGGCGACAGTTCTTTGCTCTCTGTATTTATAAGCAAAATCATTTGATTTCGGTCTATCACACTTAAAACAGCTTGTATTTGCTGCATTGTAGAAACAACATAATGTATCTGTTCTTCTGTTTTTGGAGAAATTTCTTTATTAAATTGCAAAATAACGATGCTATACCTTGGCGGGAGGGTAACCTTCAGCCGTTCTGCACTTTCAACAATACTTTCGTGGGACTCAACATGACCAGCTAACAATCTCCAAAAAAATTCTTGGTGGCCTTCGATTTCTTTTTTTCTCCTGGCTCGGAGTTGCAGCAGCTTTATTCCAACGGCCTTTGATGCCTTCTTAAGATATTCAAACTCATCTTTTCCAAGGAATGTTGATTCAATTAGCCAAATATATCCAAGTAAATTGTGGCGTTGGCGAACAGCAATTGCTACGCGGGCACCTAAACCTACTGAATGAATTGGGGAAACTCGAATCGGATCTTCGCTGTCCGATAACTTTTGGATCACGCCCGCTTTCCAAAGCCCATTGATAACTTCTTCAGGCACACCCCTCCTGATTATCGTAGCTAAGCGTGCCTTGTCGGTGAACTCCTGATTATGTGAGCTGTATGCAAGGAGCCGGTGCTTGTCGTCTTCAATTGTGACTGGGCAGCCAAGGTTATGAGAGATGGTATCGGCAATGCCCTCCAATGAGTCAAATTCATCTTCAAATGGATTATCAAGGGTGGTCATTCAAGCCACGCTCCTAAGCGTACAACGCATATTTCCTTAAAAAGGGCTCTTCCAAATAAATAGTTTACACCAACAAACCGTTTGTGAGAAAATACAAATGTTATTCGGCTAAATGTGTAAATTCTACAAAATGAAAGGGGTTACATACAAAAATAATCATGCTAGGATTAAAAGGCAGTCTTCAAAATAGCTTTTTACATATTAAGAAGGGATGATTTTTTTGAAGCACTCCACAGAATTAAAACGCAACCTGCAACAGCGACACATCACAATGATGTCCCTTGGTGCTGCTATTGGCGTTGGATTATTCTTAGGATCAGCCTCTGCAATCAAAATGGCAGGGCCCGCGGTGTTAGTAGCCTATATGATTGGCGGTGCCGCAATTCTATTAATTATGAGAGCACTCGGTGAAATGGCTATTCATCAGCCAGTTGCAGGGTCGTTCAGCTATTATGCAAGAAAATATCTTGGTCCTCTAGCAGGATTCCTGACAGGTTGGAACTATTGGTTTTTATGGATTGTCACCTGTATGGCAGAGATTACGGCTGTCGGCGTCTACATGAAGGTCTGGTTCCCATCTAGTCCGTCGTGGATCTGGGCGTTAGCCGCACTTGTTTGTATGACACTTGTAAACATTATTACTGTAAAAGCCTATGGAGAGTTTGAGTTCTGGTTTGCGCTGATTAAAATTGTAACCATTCTAGCCATGATTGCTGTGGGCCTTTTTGCCATTTTGTTTGGTATAGGCAATGGCGGAGTTGCTACAGGAATTCACAATTTGTGGAGCCATGGAGGATTCTTCCCGCATGGGGTTAAAGGAATGCTCATGTCACTGCAAATGGTTATGTACGCTTACCTTGGTATTGAGATGATTGGTGTAACAGCAGGTGAGGTCAAAAACGCGAAAAAGGCATTATCACGTGCTGTCGATACAGTTTTCTGGCGGATCCTATTTTTCTATGTAGGTGCACTTTTTGTTATGATGTCTATCTACCCTTGGACGGATATTGGTACACAAGGAAGTCCGTTTGTACTTATGTTCTCTAAAGTAGGCATTCCTGGAGCAGCGGGAATCATTAATTTTGTTGTTCTTACGGCAGCCCTTTCGTCTTGCAACAGTGGAATCTTCAGTACGGCTCGCATGCTTTATAGTTTAGCAGAGGAGAGACTGGCACCATCATCCATGCAGAATGTTGGCTCTCGTGGTGTTCCAACACGTGCAGTTGCTATTTCAGCAGGAGCGTTGCTCATTGGCGTTGTGCTTAATTACCTCGTTCCGCAGAATGTGTTTACATGGGTAACCAGTATTGCTACTTTTGGAGCAATTTGGACGTGGATTGTTATCCTCGTTGCACAAATGAAATTCCGCAAGTCATTGTCGCCTGAAGAACGGAAAAACCTTAGTTACCGTATGCCATTTTGGCCCTATGGTTCGTATCTCTCACTCGCATTTCTCGCTATGGTTATTGTACTGATGGGCTATTTCCCAGATACGCGTATTGCTTTGGTTGTTGGTCCGTTGTGGATAGTATTATTAGTAGCTGTTTATTACGGAAAAGGTCTTCACAAACTGACTTCAGCTGCAAAGGAACAGGGAGAGGAAACTCTTACCGCGAGTTAATCTTACAGTGAGTTAAATTGGAGATTATGTAAGCGTATTCTGATTGTTGGGCCGCTATTTGATAGCGGCTTTTTTTTTATTCGTCGCAGAAGGAACAATGGACTACTGTTTTGAACCCTGCATCCCCCGTTACATATTGGCTAATGCCTAAGGAGACACTACCTTTATAAAAAATGAGGAGATTCTTAACAAACTCTTTACAAGGTATTCATTTGAACTTTAAACGGACTTGCTACAGTAATGTTGCAACAAACAAAACGATAAAAAAGTTTGGGTATAAACGGGAGGAAGAGAATTGATGTCAAATCGCGTTTCAAAATGGGTTTTGGGTGCAGCAGCTGTAGGAACTTTACTTTCAGTCGTTGGCTGCGGAGCGGCAAACACTGCGAATAACGCAGCAAACAATGCAACTGGAGCTGCGGCACAAGGCGGTGCTAATACCATTCAAGAAACAGGCTCATCTCTCTTGTACCCGTTATTTAACGGGCAATGGGTTCCGGCATATAAATCAGTTGATCCAAAGTTGAATATTATTTCAGCGTCAACGGGCAGCGGCGCAGGTATTTCTCAAGCCATTGCTGGTCAAGTTCAAATTGGTGCTTCTGACGCATATATGGCTGATGCACAAATGGCATCAAATTCTGCAATGGTTAATATTCCGCTTGCTATCTCCGCTCAACAAATTATGTACAATGTCCCAGGAGTTCCGGCATCACAGCATTTGAAATTAAGCGGCGATGTTCTTGCACAAATTTATATGGGTAAAATCACCAATTGGAATGATGCGAAAATTAAAGCCCTGAATCCTGGGGTAACATTACCTAATAAGCCGATTGTGGTAGTTCGCCGTTCAGATGGCAGCGGTGACACTTTCTTGTTTACACAATTTTTGTCTGACACTTCTTCCGCATGGAAGAGCGGCCCTGCATTTGGCACAAGTGTATCATGGCCAACTGTTGCTAGTGAGATTGGCGGAAAGGGAAATGAAGGCGTCGTTCAAGACTTAGTTAGCAATAAGTACAGTATCGGATATGTTGGAATTAGCTGGTTAGATAAGGCATCTTCTCAAGGACTTGGTTATGCAGCTCTTCAGAATCAGGCTAAGAACTTTGTATTGCCAACGGAACAGACAATTCAATCTGCTGCAAACACAATGATATCAAAGGTTCCAGCAGACGAGCGGATATCGTTGATATACGCACCTGGTTCTAATTCGTACCCAATCATCAATTTCGAATATGCAATCGTGAATACAAAGCAACCTTCTGCAGATGTGGCGAACAACTTAAAGAAATTCTTGAACTGGGCTATTGACCCTACGAAGGGCAATTCAAGCAAGTACTTAAAACCTGTTCACTTCCTTCCATTGCCAGGATCAATTGAGCCAAAGAGCGCAGCACAAATTAATAAAATCAGCGGCTGATAAATTGAGGCAAGTGTGAGGAGCGGGTTCAATGCAAAAAGCTAGAACAGGCTCCAAGATACGGGATCGCGTTTTTTACACGGCTACTGCGCTTTGCGCGAGTAGCCCGATCCTGTTTCTTGGCGTCATTGCTGTAATTGTTGTTATCGAATCTATGCCGTCGATTCGCTTTATGGGGGTTCACTATTTAACGTCGACTATATGGAATATGGGGAATCTATATGGCGCGATGCAGCATCAACATGGGGTTTCTGCACCTGCAGGTGCTTCCTACGGCGGGTTGACTTTTATTATTGGTACAGTTGCATCATCCATCATTGCACTCCTTATCGGAGTACCAATTTCCATTTTTACTGCACTTATCCTTGCCTATAAGGTACGTGGATCAGTTCGAGGAATTCTATCCATCCTGGTTGAACTCCTGGCAGGTATCCCTAGCGTCATTTTTGGACTTTGGGGCATTATCGTTTTGGCTCCATGGGTTCGTGATGGACTTGCTCCGATTTTAACTCGTATCGGTGTTGTCATCCCTTTCTTACGCGGACCAATTGGGACCGGGGAAGGGTTACTTACAAGCGGTCTTGTTCTTGCTTTCATGATTGTTCCGATTATGACAGCAACGATTCGTGATTTGTTGCAACAGGTACCTGTCTTATACCGTGAAGGCGGCATTGGCCTTGGCATGACCTCTTGGGAAGTAGTCAGGCTTATTTGCCTTCCCTATATCAAAGAGGGAATGATTGGCGCTATTGCCCTTGGCTGGGGCCGAGCGATGGGCGAGACCATGGCCGTTCTCATGGTCAGCGGCAGTGCTGTCAATACATTGCCTCAGAATCTGTACAGCCCCATTTCAACAATGGCAGCATTTATAGCTGATCAATTAGACAGCGCCTTTACAGACGCATCCCACATGGCGATTCATGCTTTGGCTGAATTAGCCCTCATTTTAATGGTCATTACCTTAGTGACCAATGTGATTGCACGGCTGCTTGTAAGTGGAGGACGAAACTTCGGCGCCAGGAAAGTGGGGGTGAGCCGGTAATGATAAATAAATCAGTAAATCGCAGAAGCAATACGAATTCAGGTGAATCTCAGGTTCGGAGTGGCAGTCTTGGTGGCGAAGGAAATGTTGGCAGCGATGAGGGTAACATTGCAGGAAGAAGCGGGTTTGGCGAACACGGTGGACGCAGAAATCGACGAAAATGGGGATCGACTATTGCATGGATCATAGCCTGGTTGTGCGCAGCGATTGTCGTTTTCGGATTGGCGGATATGCTGATTACGGTTCTGTTCAAAGGCTTTTCAGCGTTTCGCTGGAATATGCTGTTTACACCAACGCAGGGCATTGCCGGCGGTCTAGAGAACGCAATCCTTGGTACGTTTGAACTAATTATTGTCGCCATGGTAATTGCAGCTCCACTTGGAATTCTCGGCGGTGTATTCGTTTCGGAGTATGCTGGAACGCGGCTTGCAGATTCAATTCGCTTTATTGCAGAAGTTCTTTCGGGTGTCCCGTCGATTGTGGTTGGTTATGCAGGGTATTTATTAATCGTCCTCCGATTTGGCTGGGGATTCTCTGCACTTGCAGGTGCCATAGCGCTCACAAGCATTATGCTTCCATATATATTGCACATTACAGAATCAAGTCTCCAGCAGGTTCCACTCACCCAGCGCGAAGCGGCATGGGCACTTGGCATGACGAAGTCCCAATCAATCACGAAGATTGTGTGGCGTCCGGCAGCCGGCGGGATCGTTACAGGGCTGCTCATGGCTTTGTCTATCGGTATGGGCGAAACTGCGCCCCTTTTGTACACCGCAGGATGGTCTACACTCAATCCAACAGGTCAACTCACCCATCAACCTGTCGGTTACCTAACATATGTGGTCTGGACTTATTTAGATCAACCATATCCACAAGCCCGTGCACTTGCATACGCAGCAGCACTAATTCTTGTGGCTTTAATTTTGCTCATTCACCTCGTACTGCGCGCATGGGTATGGCGCAAATACGGATTTGAAAGGTAACGCGGTTTTGAACAGGGGGCATTGAGTGCCCAGTGCAGGATAGCCTCCCGTTTACTTGGATAGAGTAGCGGGTCCCTTGGTGGGCCACCTGGGTGGCGAGTGCGATAGGGCCCGAAATGGCAGTAAAGTCTTCGGGCCGCCTGGGTGGCGAGTGCGATAGGGCCCGAAATGGCAGTAAAGTCTGCGGGCCACCTGGGTGGCGAGTGCGATAGGGCCCGAAATGGCAGTAAAGTCTGCGGGCCACCTGGGTGGCGAGTGCGATAGGGCCCGAAATGGCAGTAAAGCCCACACGTCTTCGCACCTCCATTCCACCGCACCTCTTCCGTACCGCCTCTGCACCTCCGTTCTTCCCGACCTAGTTCCCCAGTTTCCATACAGCACTGCCAAGCCTCTTCCGGATCCCACATCAATAATGTCTGATCGCTCGTCTTGCCATCTAAAGTCTACATACCATTTACAAATGCAAGTTCGTTTTAGACGGATGGATCCTATAAGAGCGTATTCGCATTTTCCCACTTGCGGGCTCTAACCACTTAGTGTCAGTCAGACATTTTAGATGCCTGGTTGCTGCATTGCTACTTAAGTGTACGTGTGAGGATACGTCGTTAGCTGTGATGGGGTGATTGGATCCCATTGCTAGACGAATGATTTCCCTATCTGTAACATCCAAAGTGTGCAGGATTCCACGTGAGTCACCTGTTAATTTCCCAATTAATTGCTGAAGTATTTGCTGACAAAGACGCGGGTGTTCATTGACATCGCAGTATGGAAAACGGAGGACGTGCCAACCGTCAATAACGAGGTGGTTCTGGCGTAGACAATGATCGGAAATCTGTGATTGTGAAATATCCCTCCAGTGAGGGCTGATTCCATCGATCTCGATAGCTATACGGAAGAAAGTATGAATATAGGCAAAGTCGATATAACGGTTGCCATCCCTGAAGTCATAGATTTTATACTGGGGATGAAGTGCATCGAAATGATGAAATGCTGGCCACCATACATTTTTTAAGAACAATTTTTCTGCGTGTTCCAAACCTGCAATTATCCGTTCAGCCTCTATACCTGATCTATGTTTTATATGAAACTTGACAAACTTCTCGTATGCACTTTCAAAATCCAAGTCTACACCATCCTCCTAAGGAAGCAATGCGCCATTTACATATATATTTTTAGATTCAATGGTGTAATTGTCGATTACGGATTGGAGAAATTGGCATATGAAAAGTCAGTTGGCTGCTTAGTTTAGATTAATTTTCTTTGACTCTACGCCACTACTTACAAATTTGAGGTGAAATGGCTACAAAATGGCCACAAGCAAGAGACCTAAGCAGTGGCTTAGGCCTAAAGTCTGTCAGTTTATAGTTCATGGAAGATTAAGGTCGGCCGATCACGATGGTACATCGCCAGTCCGGATGTTCTCTGCTCTGCAGCATGTGAACGGGTTAATTTAAGTCGGATCGTTCACCAGTAACAATGAAAATGGTACTTTCGCCAATGTTGGTTGCGTGATCTCCAATGCGTTCCAAATATCTTCCTACGAATGAAAGTGTCATCGCTTGAGGGGTAGCCTCTGGTTGTTGATGGGATATTGTAAATAGTTCCTCAACAATTTGGCGATAGAGATGGTCAACTTCGTCATCGGTTTTCGCTAGTTCAGCTGCTAAATTGACATCGCTTTGAACGTAAGCAAGTAATGCATCAGAAATCATTTTATCTAGAATTTCAGCCATTTTTGGAATGTCAATCAATGGTTTAATTAATTTTTGGCCATTCAAACGGATAGTAGACTTAGCAATATCGACTGCTAAATCCGCCATGCGTTCGAGGTCAATCGCAATTTGCATACCTGCGACAATTTTTCGAAGGTCACTTGCAACAGGTTGTTGGGTTGCAATTAAGCGGATACACATGTCCTCAATCTCATGTTGAAGAGCATTTATTTCCCTATCTCCATCGACGACCTGTTGCGCCAATTCATTATCTAGTGTTTTTAGGGACTGAACGCCATTACGCATCGCTTTTTGCATGGATCCGCCCATTTTCATAAGTTTTGCCCGGAGCTCTCGCAAGTACGTATCAAACGTGTGCCGATTTTGCATGGTTTGTCCTCCTGTTGGCCGAGTCGGTTACTATTTCTGCTAATTCATTTCGCCAAATATAATGAATCCTTATCTTCTTAATCTATCAACCAAACCTGCCGCTGATATAATCTTCGGTGCGTTTATCCGTTGGATTCGTAAAGATTTGGGACGTATCGCTGATTTCGACCAATTCTCCGTTGAGGAAAAAAGCAGTCTTGTCCGCGACGCGCGCGGCTTGTTGCATGTTATGTGTGACAATAGCGATTGTAAATGATGTTTTAAGTTCCTGGACCAGTTCTTCTACACGTGCTGTAGAAACTGGGTCGAGTGCAGAAGCCGGTTCGTCCATAAGTAAAACTTCTGGTTCCACGGCTATGGCTCTTGCGATGCAAAGGCGCTGTTGTTGTCCGCCAGACAGTGCAGTTGCAGGCTTTTGCAATCTATCTTTAACTTCAGACCAAAGGGCTGCGCGCTGCAGGCTTTTTTCGACACGGTTTGTAATTTCTGCTTTATCTCTTAATCCACTGAGTCTTAACCCAGTTGCAACATTATCATATATGGACATCGTTGGGAATGGATTTGGTTTTTGGAATACCATGCCTACCGTGCGGCGAACGTCGACCGGATCGAGTGAATAAATGTCATCATCACCAAGCTTTGCGTGACCTTCCACTTTCGTGTTTGGGATTGTTTCGTGCAATCGGTTTAGGCACCGAATAAACGTGGATTTTCCGCATCCGGAAGGACCAATAATAGCAGTTGCTTCATTTGCGTGAATGGTCATATTAATACCTTTTAGTGTAAGTTGATTTCCATACCAAGCGCGCAAATCCGTTACTGTGATAGATTTCCCCACCATAACACCTCGTTTTGTTCCGCCGATTGCGAATGCTTTATGCAATCAATATATAAATTGAATTCGAGTCAATCATACAAAAGTAATATTAAGAACGTGTCGAGAGTTTATTAAGAATTTTTAACACAAGAGTCATATAACCTTTACATTGTACTGATACCCTATATACAGCCCAATAAATCTAAAGATTATGCTTGCGTTCAGAAAAAGGGGACTATCATGAAAACAGTGTTCATTGTTGATGATGAAATTTCAATTCAAACACTGGTCACTTATAACTTTGAGAAGGCAGGTTTTAAGGCAGTTACAGAAATGAACGGTCAAGCTGCCTATGAACGGATCGCAATGAAAGAAGAATCATTTGATGTAGTAATTTTGGATGTAATGTTACCTGATTTGGATGGGTTTGAAATCTGCAAGCGGCTGCGGCAGGCGGGGAATGACATTCCGGTTATCTTGCTTACGGCAAGAGATGATGAAATTGATAGAATTTTAGGTTTAGAGATTGGTGCAGACGATTATGTGACGAAGCCATTCAGCCCAAGAGAGCTTGTTGCGCGTGCGAAGTCTACGCTCAGGCGGGTGGCACAACACAATGAACCAGCCACTGGAATACCAATTTCGGTAAATCAAAATACAATTATCTCACATGGAGATATAATGATGAACTTGCAGAGCCATGATGTACAAGTACAAGGCCGAGTGATTGATTTAACACCAAAGGAGTTCGATTTGTTAAAATTTATGCTGGAACATTCGGGTGAAGCCTTGTCCAGAGAGAGTCTATCTAAGCACGTATGGGGTTTTGGGGATATAGATGGTGTGAGAATTGTTGATGTCCATGTCTCCCATTTGCGCGATAAGATAGAGCGGAATTCTAAAAAACCAATTTATATTAAAACAGTGCGGGGAATCGGATACAAATTAGTAGAATGAAAAGTTAATCGGTCAAGCGGTAGATTCGGTAAACATAACCGCCGCATCCGCATTGGTCAATAAAATTTATTTTGATAGAGTCGCCAAAAGCGTTCTCCAGAGCAGGCACAAGGTAGTCATCAGGATTACCATGAATCTCTGCTGCAGCTAAGTTGACGAAACAACCAACCTCGGTTTCGAGAATAGCGGTGACAGCGTCTTTGATAATGAGGTCTCTGTCTGCAACATACTCTTCTGTTTCAAGGTTAATGGACCAGTTTGGCATCACGGTTACCCTCCAGGTTCAATAGCTTTGGAATACGGCCATGGTGTTGGTTTTTTAAAATAGTGCAGTTTTTTAAGCGTGCATGTTCTAGTGTATGTTTTGGTTCATCTTACGCTAAATTCTAAAGAATAATGTGATAAAGCTCACAATATACTGCTCATCTTCTTTATGTGTGGTTTTGCGCACTGCACAGAGGTACAATTAATGTATGTTAATTTAGCGAGGATTTTAGGGAGGTATATGCAATGGCTGATTTACACTTTGAGATAGAAGTGACCTGGCAAGGCACGGGTAAAGAGGCAGAAGGTGTTGTTCGCACTGGCGGGAAAGAAGTCCAGGTTTCTGCACCTGCAAACATGGGTGGTAAAGGTGTTGGTACAAGCCCTGAAGAGTTATTGCTCTCTGGCATCACATCGTGCTACAGCGGAACTTTGATGGGCGTATTGCGGAAAGCCGGATTACCTGTCGATAAAGTCGTTGTAAAGACAGATGGCGTTGTCAGCGGTTATCCATTGTCTGCAAAATTTGATCAGTTAACGGTACATCCAACGATTGTCGGCGGCGACAAAGAGAAGCTTGAAGCGTACATAGAACAAGCTAAAGTTGCACGGGACAGGTGCTTTGTTGGTAAAACCGTAAAAGGCAATATGGTATATAACGTGGGAGAGGTTACTGTAGAGGCTTAAGCAGTAAACTAAGCAGTAGATTAAGCTAAATGCGGACGGTGCCAGGTGGATTTTAATGGCTGCCGTCCGCTGTCTTTTATTTATATTTTAAGCAGCTGCAACGAATTTCTTCGCTTCATCGTATAGAGCAGCCATTCCGCCGTAAATTGCATAGAAAAATGCGTCAGGTGCATCAAGAGAGAA
>JAKADF010000328.1 GCA_021820805.1 Bacillota bacterium | reverse complement strand
CATTGCTTGCACTTGGTGATTTGCATGCAGCAATGGCAGATGGAGAAGTAGCTGTATGCGGTATCGAAATTGCCGGTTCGGTCAAGCTTTCCGTCCATGTTCTTAAGGGAAAGAAGTGGCCTGTACCAATGCTGCAGGGCCCTGATTTTCTGATGACTATAGCGTCTCACGAAGATTTAGATGTAGCGTGCGAGCAATCTGTGAAGAACATGGTGCACTTTCTAGAAACCGAATGCGGTATGGACAAAGCAGAAGCTACGTTCCTCTTAAGTGCAGTTGGAGATTTGCGTGTATGTCAAATTGTCGATCCGCTTCGCACCGCACGCGTTGAACTTCCACGCTGGATTGCACAGAAAAAAGGTTTTGAACTTAAACTTTAATTCGAGAAGAAATGGTGATGACAGACTATGACGTATGATGCTTCTACAATTGTCCCGATTTCAGGTGGTTTTCATGTTTGGACAAGGCGGGTCGGAAACAGCAAGACGAAGATGCTTGTCCTTCACGGCGGACCAGGTGCGAATCATGAATATATGGAAATATTCGCGAACGAACTGCCAGAACACGGCATTGAGGTTCACATGTATGACCAGTTGGGATCGTATTATTCGGATCAACCTAATGACACAAACCTTTGGAACGTAGAGCGGTTTCGCGAGGAAGTAGAAGAGGTCCGAAAATACTTGGGACTCGAACAGTTTTTCTTATGCGGCCAGTCTTGGGGTGGAATGCTTGCGATTGAGTATGCATTAAAATATCAACATTCGCTTAAAGGACTTATTATCTCAAACATGACAGCGAGCATTCCAAATTACGTCAAACATATCAATACCTTGCGTGACCAGTTGCCGACGGAACTTGTCTCAACAATGAAACGGTATGAAGCAGCAAACCAGTTTGAGGATCCAGAGTATTTAGCTCTTGTAAATGAGCATTTGTACAACAAGCATATTTGCCGTTTGAATCCATGGCCAGAAGCGGTTGTGCGCGGTTTCGCACATATCAATCCAGCCGTCTACAACACAATGCAAGGTCCCAATGAGTTCATCGTGACAGGGACATTTAAAGATTGGGACAGGTGGTCAGACCTCCATCAGATAAAAGTCCCGACCCTGCTCGTTGTCGGGCGCCACGATTCGATGGCAGTCGAAGATATTGAGGAAATGGGCCACAGAATCCCAGATTCACGCGTTCATATCTGTGAAAATGGAAGCCATCTCTCCATGTGGGATGATACAGAATCTTACTTCGGCAGCATCCGTCAATTTGTCACAGATGTAAACAGGAAATAACCCAAAGTCGAAACAGCCGCGCGGCCGAGTGGGGGAATAGCGTACAGAAAGGCAGCAATTGCATCGTCGCCCTCCTACCACGTGGGAGAATAGCTTACAGAAAGACAGCAATTGCATCGTCGCCCTCCTACCACGTGGGAGAATAGCTTACAAAAAGGCAGTAATTACATCGCGCTCCACCTACCACGTGGGGGAATAGCGTACAAAAGGGCAGTAAACGTGTCGCAGTCCTCCCACGATCAGCTCACCGTGTCCCACGCCCAGGCACCAAACATCCCAAACTGCATAGGCATTCCTCTATTCCCTTCAGCCTAAGGCGTTAGGCTGATTCGCGGGACTCATTTAGAGTATCAGATGGTGTTTGTTTGGAGGTGACAAAGTAGCTTACCCCGACGATGGAAAATACGATAATTGTAATTGCGGTTCCCCACGCCGGTGTGGATATTACCACGCCGATAAGAATTACACACAGTGCTAATAGGGAAGCTAGTTTGAACAGGGTCAGTCCATGACTTTTCATATTTGCAATAATCAAGTATGACCAGACGATGATAACGGCAAAGCCAGGAAAAACCATTAAATAATCAAAGGTATGTCCCTTGGCAAAAAATGCGACAATGACTCCAATGTAGAGAAATATAGTGCTGAACAACAGTGCTCGAGTGGGAACCCGTTTTTTGGACAAACCAGCGAAGTATTTCGGCGCGTTTCCGTGAACAGCCTGTGTGTACAGCATTCTGGAAGTGGCGTACATCCCCGTATTGACTGCAGATAAGACGGCTGTGAGGAGCACGAAGTTCATAATGCCGCCAACATAAGGCACGCCAATTTCACTAAACACTGTTACGAATGGGCTCTGTGTAAAACCAAGGGAGTTCCATGGAACAAGGCTGACGATTATAAGGATTGGCAAGATATAAAACAGAAGCACACGTGTAATCACACCGCGCACTGCCCTTGGAACTGTATGTTCTGGGTCAATTGTTTCACCCAAAGCCATTCCAATCATTTCAACCCCGCCAAATGAGAACATAACAACAAGCATTGCGGATAGTAGACCAGAAGCCCCATGTGGGAAGAATCCACCATAGCCAATTAAGTTATGGACAGCTTTGCCAGGATGGTGCGTAAATACCAACATTGCTCCGAAAATAATAAATAAGACGAGTGTTGTAATTTTAACACCCGCAAGCCAGTATTCTGTCTCACCATAAACGCTGACTTCTAGCAAATTCAGAGCCGTCATAGCGATGGACATGATAAGTGCAAGAATCCACAATGGAGCATTTGGAAACCAGTATTGAAGGAATGAAGATGCTGCGGCCATTTCTGCAGCCATGACGAGAACCCAGTTTGCCCAGTAAATCCAGCCAATAAAATACCCTGAAAATCGTCCTAAAATAGGTTCCAACAGATCTCGAAGGGTTTTTGCCTTTGGGTTAGCAACTGCCATTTGTGCCATACTGTTCATAGCGACCAAAAGTATGATACCGCCAATTAGGTATGGGAAAATTACTCCCGGGCCAGCAAGGCCGATGGAGGAACTACTTCCTTTAAAGATTCCAGATCCGATTGTTCCACCGAGAGTAATCATCATTATGTGCCTAGGTTTTAGGCTCCTTTTCATGTCCTCTTCTTTGATATCCATATCTCCACTCCTAGGTGTTCTCTCTGCCTATCTAAATTTCGATTTTCATTTCACTTTAACGCGTTAACGCTTGTGTGCTTATACGCGAATAAGCATTAAAGCAGTTTTATCATACTACCGAAAAGTTGTATATGAAATAGGCAAGGAGTGGATTTGATAATGTTAATTTATTTAGATAATTCAGTTAAATATGGGTCGACTCTTAAGATTATCAATAGTCTACAAATTAGCTAAAAACTGCTAATAGGATTGTTGGTGGTGATCCGCTAAAGTCCAACACCGCCCTATCACAATTCTGGCTAAGCCTCTGGCACTGGTCTATAACCAGCATATAAAGGAGAGAATCCAGGAGTAAATTTATTATTTGGGGTTTGTCGGTGCATATGCAATAAAGTCGTATGATAAAGGTACCGCGTTTAATGTTTCAACGATTTCTTCGATTGCAACTTTAACTGTTCGTTCATTCGTTTCTGAAAATAAAACTTGGGCTTTCCCAGAGATTTGGAGGGTATGTCCGCTTGTGAAATCTAAAAATAGCAGGCCGACATAAGGATTCACTATTATGTTGCCAAGGCTATTAAACAATGAGTTACCTGCATAGTCGAGGAATTGGAGTTCGGTTTCGCTAGTGGCGTGAACAAATCCAGGGGATCCCCCTTTATGGGAAACATCTGCGCCCGCAACAGGATGGGATGTTGCAATGAAAAATGTATCCGCGTTTTCAATCCAGGTTTCTTGTGAGTGAGTGAGGCTTTTTGTTATAGAAGGATTATTTGGCTTACTATGGACTGTACAGAAATGCGGTTTTCGTGTTTGTATATAACGGCCGCAATTCGAATATACCTCGGCACAAATGATCTCTAGTCCATCTTGAGTCATGCAGCCTGTTCCATTCGCGCGCATTCTGCGATGTGTCATAAAATCAGTGGCAATCATTCCAATTAGAGTTTCCTCTTTTGCATTTTGATAAACTGGATCCGTTAGAGGAGCGGTTGCACGTATCAGTATCGTTCGCGGGTTTTTTGCCATTGCGAAGCCTGTATCGCCTGCAAACGCAGTCGCCCACATCCGCTGTGTTTTATCTTTTGAACCGATTATCACCAAGTTTTGATCTTGCAAAAATTCCTGCGCGACGGGTGGCATCTCTCGGCGTATGGAACGGCCGATTTTATCGGCCGTATCACGTACACCAATACGAGACTGAATGCTCTGTTCCCCAGAATGAAACATATTTCTCACCTGATCTCGTTTTGCATAGGCAGTGTGTAAAACTTCATTTTTTAGAAGAATCCGCAAGAAGGTGCATCCGGGTTAGGTGCATGGCTTTCCTCCACACCCGATGGCGCAAAAACTTCCAGTCGAATTCCGTCAGGGTCAAAGAAGAATATTCCGCCAGACTGGCTGCCTTCACGATGAGGAACGACTCCATCGTACGCAAATGTGGCGCTGATTGACTTTAATTTATCTTCAATTTTTTCAACATCATCGATAGAATTAACTTGAAAGGATAGATGATGCAAGCCGGGGCTGCTAGTCTGGAATTCGCCAGTGCTTTGCTCCCACAGGGTTAGAACAAGTTTTTCGCCGTCACCAAGAAATACGTACTTTCTGTCATCGGCACTTGACTCGGTAACAACTTCAAATCCAAAAACGCCTTGATAAAATTCCTTTGAACGCTCGACGTTGGTTACATTCAAACCAACATGGCCTGTTTGAAATTGTACATTGCTCATCAAAACC
>JAKADF010000327.1 GCA_021820805.1 Bacillota bacterium | reverse complement strand
CAGCAGAAATCACATTTTCATTAACTGCACAAGTAAGGAACAACGATGGCGCGATACAAACAACGGTATACCATATGGACTATCAATTTGGTATGGAGGATGGCCAGCTTAGAATTGAACACGGAACTGGGAAGGTTGTTGGTTGATTAAGTAGGCCCATTTGCCTGCTTCTTTCTACGATGACGCTCAGCCATTGACTTAGAGCCTGTCATATAGTCTAGGGACCAATGATGACTCAGTCCGTTCTAGGTCACGCCCAATTACAGTATCTATTTGTTAGTCTTGCATTGTCTGGGACCGTCTTTCCCTCGCGCTAATACTGTTCAATATGATCCAGAGATGCATGGTCTATATCAGAAATTGGCTTACCACAAATTGAACATGCTGGATCCTAATCAAATATCTCCTTCTTCAAGACTATTTAAAAGCATCTAAGCTCGTGCTGCCCTACCCCAATAATGTCTTGAACAACCAGGCAACGCTTGTCAAATCTCTTAGTCACTGCCTGTACTTAGCTCGGCAAGCAATATAGAATTGATAAACTCGGTGTCATTGAACATCAAATAAGTCAATACCTCTCTTATTTCGTCCAAATGTTGCATCACCTTATTTTTGTCCTCTTTCACGAACGTGTACATTAAATGTCATTTAACGATGAGTTAAAATGCCTTGGCTCCCAATTACCGTTAGGTTTGTCCTTTGATTCTCTCCGATAGTACCGAACCGTTAGCTTTGGCGAGGAACTTCTTTTCTTTGAATCACTCCCGATGACGCCGTTACCATCGCAGTGACGATCACGACCGCACAATCGTAATTACGAAGTCTCCACAACATCGTCATGCAACATCATTTTATAGTTAACTTGCCCAAGATTATCTATCAATGTCTAAGAATGTTTAATATTGTCTAAAAGGTAATGCCTTGATATTCCTTATATTCCTCATTGTGCTGAACATTCCTGAATTGATTTCTTGATAGACAGTCACTACCCTTCAAAAAGCTCCAGTAAATAAAGTTCTACTAAAAAATGAATTTGGTTTTGATTATAAACCTGCAAATCTTCTAATCTAGTAATAAGATTGTTTAACTTGTTTGCATCTGTCCCAGATGAGTATGGTTGTTTTTTAATAATTTGAGAACGCTTTTCTGATCGTTTCCACATCGTTAGCGAAGTCCAAAATGAATGTATCTGTCTTCTGCGGGATAGCACGGTTCAAGCAAGATAGGGTCTGCACCGCCTTGTATCGGTTAGTACCTTGTCAACAACATAGTTTCATAATAGATCATACGTTCCTCATTGACATGGAGGGCTTTGATTAAGTTAATGGCCACTGCTTCCTTCCCCATTCCGGACTTTCACCGTGAAACGACACCTATACTGGGTGCACTACAAGAAACCGCTCGCTTTCCTAATGGAGTGCGAGCGGTTTTATAGCAATATGCGTATTACAAGCTAACAACGGTCCCGTGTTTTTCGAAATTACTGCTTTTTAGACTCCTCAAATAATTATACAGCTTTGTATCTTTCATCTTGCACTGCTGCAGCATTTTTGAGTATAATACAAAGATTGTCATGCGAATCGATCGATCCACTGCCGTAATCCGGAATAAAAATAGTGGCATCCGGTGCGTCAATGATACATGGACCGTTAATTTTCATTCCAGCAGTAAGTTTGGTACGATCGTAAACTTTTACAACTTGAAAATTTCCCTTGTTGGGCAAGAAAACTTCTCTGCTTCCCTTTAATTCCATGTTCAAATCCGTTCTTTCACCCTCATAGGAAACTAACTTTGGTTTTTTCGTATGACCAACGGCCGTCAACCGGCAGTTGACCATTTGGATGCCAGCCTCTTCCCACGCGGTTCCAGAGCCATACAATGCCTCATACTGAGAAGTAAATTGTTCCTCTAAAAATGCGCTGTCGCGATCAGTAAGAGGACGATTAGGAACTTGAATGGTCATCTCATGAATTTGACCCGCAAATTTCATATCCACTTCTCGAATAATGGTGATATCTTCGTTATTATAACCGTCGGCCGTTAAACTCTCTACACCCATTGTATTCATTTCATCGAACAACCGGTTGACTTCGTTGAAGGGCTGCCCCGAGACCCAGTTCGTTGTATGGACATAACTTCTTAAGTCATCCGATAATAAAAGCCCATAAGCAGAGTAAACGGAGGCAAGAGAAGGAACAATGATTTTGGAAATATCGACTTCCTTGCATATTTCGCAAATATAAGCTCCACCAGCTCCTCCATACGCAACCATGGTAAATTCTCGAGGATCATATCCCTTTTGAACCGTAACAGTTCTGACCGCGTTACTCATAGTACTAACAAGCAAACGGTAAACCGCAGAAGCGGCTTCCGTCACGGTCATGTTTGGAAGCCGTGACAGCAATTTCTCCTCAATTGCACCCAATGCCTTTCCTTTATTGAGTATCATTTCTTCCCCAAGAAAACTATGTGGATCGATGATACCTAAGGCAACTGCTACGTCTGTAGCAGTGGGCTCATTTCCACCGCGATCATAACAAGCAGGTCCAGGTCTCGATCCGGCACTATGGGGTCCGACACGAGGCATCCCTCTATCGTCTACCCAAGCAATACTACCCCCACCCGCTCCGATAGCTTGAATATCAACCATAGTAAGTCCAGTCAATAATCCATTTACCTCAGCCCGAGACTTGACTAAAATATCACCGTTACGAATCATGGAAACATCAAAACTAGTTCCGCCCATATCGGATGTTATAATATTCTGTATATTCAATTCATTCCCTAGGTGCCTCGACGCGAGAACCCCTCCGACAGGTCCGGAATTTAATAATAAAATTGGTTTTACAAAAGCTTCTTCAGGAGATAAAGTTCCTCCCCGAGATTGGACCAAATGAAGAGTGGACTTTAATCCGTTCGATTTTAAAGTTTGGGATAAACCCCGTTAAGACGGATTCCATTACACCTCGTAATCCGACAGATTGCATGCCCACTCTCTGCGTCCAACATCGTGTACATAATGCGTTTACGTCCGCAAAGGAGTTACCTATCCTTACGGCTTGCCTGGCTTCAGTGGCTTTCCCGACTTTGGTGGCTTCGAGAAAGGCAGGAACCGAATGCAAGTTGGGACTGTCGACTTGTTTTTGTTCAGATTTGGGTCTAGCTCATTGCCCTTCGCCGTTGCAGTATTATTGATCTCCCCCGGTACGGTTGGAATAACCCTTGATAGTGATCGTTGCAATCGCTCCGTTTGCCAGGGTTTCTAGGTGACAGATCACAATCCCACCTGGCTCCGTGCAACTCCGTAGTCTCCATAGTTTCATAGCTCTTCTAATAAAATAATAATAAAGAAGAAGTTGATTAATCTATAGTCGATACTAAAATGCACATTTCATCAATGTGCTTCCATAATTCTTCAAAAGAAAACCCCATTTTGTCAGATTCATTTTTCGGCATTCTGATGTACGTCTCCTGATTATCCCGATTCTCCTTCTCCCATTGCATCTGATAGGTCTCAGTTTCTGCTCCTTCTTCTTTCAACTTAAATAGCCTTAGCTTAAAAATTCTCCTAGGTCTATTCATCAAGAATACGTCTTTGCGCAGTGCTAAAACTTCTATGCTGGGGCGATGAATGTCGATTACCTGCCCTATTACCCACTCATGAAAATCCTGTTTCGAAAAAGGTGAATGCCAATGGAGCCATCTGGAAAGCTCCGAAATGTCCTCCGCATTAGTGCAAGATTGCAGATACAAACTTGTTTCTTCGATGGAATCTGGTGTACAATTTCTTAGTTTTGATGCCTGTTCCAAATATTTCATCATTCTTCCACGACGCCCTTTTATCGCGTAAAGTTTAGCCAGACATAATGAGATTTTTCCGTCACTATCTTCCCCATTTTCTAACGCCATTTCGAGCCATTTCTGTGTGTCTGACGAAAAATCGCCATCCAACGTTAGGTACTCAATTGGGACCTGTACCATATTACTATAGGCTGGGGCATACAGATGGTCGACTGCCGAAGGATTTTGCCACAATACTTGGTTATTTGAAAGAATTTCTTTAAGATTAGTGCCTAAGAACCACAATTCTGTTGCCTCATATAGCCGCAGACCAATTTGTCTCCTTGCCCCTTCTAATTTCCGATACAAATCAATTGCCGACTGCATTAAATCCTGTGCATGTTCCAAATCGTTAGTACTCACAGCCTCTAATTGATATGCAAACGCTTGGAACATTCGGCGAATATGCTCTTCTTGTGCTACCTGTTGTTTCAAAACAAGCTGAGCAAATTTCTGTTCCGTGCGTTGTTCAACAGCAAATAGAGAATACAAAGACACCAGAGCAATAATTATACCGGATGCTGCCATCATCGCACCCATAATTGTCCCGAGAAATGCAACTAAGTTGAGCTCACTGGATACTGTTTCTGACGTGTGGCTAACAATTCCAAGCCGCGGAATAAATAGGAGAATAGCAATTCCAAATGATGCTCCGAGTATTGCAGCAACAACCGCAATAACCTGCTTTTTCACTGTGGTCCCACCCTTCATATTCACGGAATGCCATCCATGAATACGCTCATAGAAAAATTTACTTCATCACTTAAAATAAGAGATCATTCTTCTGAAAAACTCTATATATCCTATCGAATGGAGTAATCCTAAAAAACAAAAGACGAACACCCTT
>JAKADF010000326.1 GCA_021820805.1 Bacillota bacterium | reverse complement strand
CCCCAGGAGATGTCGTGCAAAGGATTTATAAAACCGTATATGGAAACTATCATTCCCATAGGAAGATACAAGAAGTATGATTGAATCTATGATGCTTCAAGTGTCTATTAAATTGTCGATTGGTAGGGTATGATGTTTGTAGTCTCTACCGTTTTTTTGTATTTTTCACGATAAAATTAAAAGAAAAATAGAGAAGTTATTGGGAAAGGGAATTCGCTAGGAGGAGCACAATTGAATGAAACAAACCGTAACATCATGGATGACAACCTTTGCCGCGGCCTCTCTCACCTGTAGTTTCCTTACGCCAACGCCTGTTTTTGCATTTACAGAATCTTCAACAGATGTAAACCTCGCGCAAAATGCTGTGAATCAAACTTCCGTTACTGGTGTAGCAGACAGTAAGTTTACAAATATGGAAGCAACATACCCAGGCAGTCTGCTTGGAACAGATAGTTGGCACGGGTTTTGCCGCCAAGGTGGACGTGACATTATTGTTGTTTTGCCCCAAACGTCGTCTATAGACTCAATTTCCCTTCAATTTGAGCAAGACGCAGGCTCGGGCGTTTTCTATCCAAGTTCTGTACAGTTTGATGTTGCACAAAACGGTTCATGGATGAGCCTTGGTGCCTCGTATTCGGGCATACCGCTGACAGACAAACGCACCACAGTACATACATTTCAAGTTCATTTAAACCATATCTCAGGCCAAGTTTTACGCATTCACTTCCCAGTCGGTGTATGGGTATTTGCTCGGGGTCTTAAGGTAATGGGCACACCAACTGGTACTGGATATAGTGATCCATCCATTCCGCCACTGGGCCAACCGAGGATGAATAGTGCCATGAGTCCAAATGACGCAAGGGCAGCAGGCATTCGCAACATGCTCTTAGTGTATACGTATGGTTATGGTGCACAAGGTACATGGTCACCTGGTGACTTCCTTCCGATGATAAGTTATCAACAGCAATCCGCTTCAACAGAGTCGAGCGGTTCTGCCTTAAGTAATACGACTGGTCAGCAAAGTGCAGTTGGTACTGCTGCAGGCGGCCGGATGTTCGATACAATGCTGTTCTTGCCTTATGGGACGGTGCCTAGTACTCAAGCTGGATGGACAAGTTATGTGCAAGATTTGTTTTCGCAAAACCAACAGTTGTCGGCTCTAGACGCAGCAGTAGCTGCAGCAGATGAGGAAATGGGAACGCCATCTTATCAGGAGAATGTAGTCCTCTCCATTCCCTATGTACCCTATGGAACAAACGACTTTGGTCAAGTGAATGGGCAGACGATTAATTTCGGGGGATCCGCAACGGATCCAAACGGCGTATCCGCACGCGAAACCGCAATGAACTGGGAACTGCAAACTTTGATGGATGATTGGCGGCAAGCGAATTTAGAGCACCTGCACCTAACGGGTATCTATTTTGATTATGAGACAATCAGTGACTCTGACCCTGGGGCAAAGAGTGTGTTAACACAAACGATTGGCAAAGTGCATCAGTATGGATTGCCGCTGTTCTGGATCCCGTTTTACGGCGCCGACCACAGCCAAGATTGGCAACAGCTTGGTTTTGATGCTGCATGGCTTCAACCAAACTTTGTTGAGCAAGGTACAAGTGCTGATATAACGCGGATAAGAAACTCAGAAACTGAGGCAACTGACTATGGTATGGGAATTGAGCTTGAACTAAACGGATTTGACCAGACAAATGAGACGCTTTATGAAGAGTCTTTGCAGCAGTTTGCTGCTGATGGTTTTGGCAGTCGCGTCTCCCATGCGTTTTATGACGGCTCAAAGATGCTAGTTTACGCGGCAAATTCGGCGGATCCAACTACACGGGCACTTTATGACGATACCTATACATTCATTAACAACCAGAATTGAACAGGAGATGGATACAATTGAAAAAAGGATGGGCAATATTATCTGCTCTCACGTGTCTTTTTGCGACAGCGCCCGCCTATGCCGCAACTCTTCCTTCGGGGCCATCTATGTTCAAAACCGAAATTGACGTACAAGGCACTGTGTCTTCCCGTCCGTTTGCATTCGCAAAAAACGGAACAACTTATATGCCAATTTGGTATGTCATGCAAGCACTCGATAAGTTGAATGTGAAGACAGACTGGAATGGCCAAGACTGGAAGATGACCTTGCCAAGCGGTGTACAGATTGACATAAGCAAAATTAACCCGGGAACGGGTTCTGTGCATATGTACTTAAACAATACATTGGTCCAAAAAGTGAACAGTATAGTCGCGAAAGACCCGAGTTCTCAGCAAAACACTACTTTTTTACCGATTTGGTATGTCATGCATACGCTCGAACTTGCGAAGGTTGTGTCTGGTTGGAACGGTAAAACGTGGACTTTGACGCAAGCAAGTACTTCGATTGGCAGCGGGAACGGGACGAGCAGTACTGCAGGCGGCACAGGGAGCAGCACAGGAACTGGAACCGGCAGCACTGATGGCGGCACAGGCAGTGTCACGCCGACACCGCCGTCAATTGTCGTTGTACCCCAACCGCCCCTTCCAGTGAATGAGGTTGCAAAGTATCAGTATCTATCAGGCCTATTACCATTAATGGGAATATCACCAGATTCAACCGGGGATAGTCCGTTCGATGATATTGCGTCAACGGATCCAAATTGGGGATATGTTCATGCCGCTATTGAAAACAATTTACTGACGCCTTTAAGTTCGACCCATTCGGGTGCGTATGCGGCTATGACCCTTAGTGAAGCAGACCAAATCTACTGGAATGCACTTGGGATGGGAAATGCGTCCTATGAACCAGGGGGAGACCCGTACGACTGGGCCAACATTATTGGCCTGAATCCGGCGGGTGAATCGGGAACGTCCTATATTTCCCCTTCGGATGAACAAGCCATGTTTGCGCAGATTCAGAATTTCACGAGAGACTATGTGCAGAATGGAAGTACATACCACATTGTTTATCCTCCAGAAGATGAATACAGTGCAACCTTTGCGGGGGATGTAGATGGTGCAACTGGACAACCATACTTTAGTTCAAGTGCTGATATTCAACAGGCGATTACAAAAACTTATCAATTTTTTGATCAAACGACGTTTAGTATAAGCGGATCGGATATTATAATCACAATTCCAAGCACAGTGAATACGAACTGGTTTTCGTATGCAGCAACTGCAGGACAAATCGAGTACAGCATAGATGGCGGGGCAACGTACAAGAGTACAGATGTGTTTGATTCGAGAGACCTTGCCGGGCAAGGCGGCATTCCGTCGACGATTTTGCTTAAGGTCGATACAGAGAACCCTGTAAGCCTAAGTTTTAATCAACTGCTTCCAAGCATCGGCGGTACGGTATCGCTGGGTGAAATGACGATTACAGTTAATAATGGTATGATTTCAGTCGTTCGAAATAACCTCAATTCATGAGGCTGTGGAGGAATTTGGGGGCCATGATTTTAAAAAGAGATAAGGAAAGTTTTACACTTTGGCAAGGATGGCGCAAAAATGTACCAATTCTTGCTGTCCTTTTTATCGCGTTATTCATTCGCTTGTACGCCATCTGGGACTATAAGCTTAGCCTAACGTTAAACAGTGATGATACAGGTTATCTTCACAGTGCACAGTGGTTGATTGAGTACGGTACATATTCCTACTACAAGCCAGGTGTACCGACTTTGCATATGATGCCAGGCATCACTTATCTACTGGCATTTTTCTTTATTATATTTGGTACGGGCACGGTTGGTCTTTTTGCTGCAAAAGTTGGAATGAGTATAATCGGGGTATGTGGATTGTATGGCATATATCTCGTCGGGAAGCGGCTGTGGCACCCATTTGCAGGCCTTTTAGGTGCGCTTCTTGCCGCGTTCTATTTGCCGGGTATTGAAACAGATACGCTGTTTTTGACTGAGACACCGTTTATGGCTGCGTCTGTTTTTCTCTTGTATTTTTCTATTCGCGCAGCGGATACGCGAAAATTGCGGGACATAATGTTAGCAGTAGTGTTTTATGTCATCAGTATCTATTTCAGGCCGACAGTCATTTTATATCCGTTCTTAATTCTCGTATATTTAATAATCAAGCGCTATCCATGGCGTTTACTTTTGCGCCACGGTGCTTATGCGTGTGTGGTGATTGTTCTTCTCATGTCACCGTGGTGGATTCGGAACGCAGCGACATTTCACAAGTTTATTCCACTAACAGATGGGACAGGCAATCCACTCTTGCTTGGTACCTACCAAGGTTATGATTACCCGACGAATATGACTGTTGACGAGGAGATTAAACACTTAAAGAAAGCTCATCCGGAATTGCTGCCGCCATATTTACACGAACAAGCATGGATGAACGCACAGAAACAGATTGCAGTTGACAGGATGAAAACATGGTATCATGCACATCCGCAGGCGTTTATCGACAGCTATGTCGATGTAAAGCCGCAGTTATTATGGAAAGAGCCCTTTTTGTGGATCCCGATTTTCAAAACCCACGAAACTAACATTATGGGTCTACAACTCTTTTTAGTACGCGCAGGCATGCTTGGCTATCTTATTGCGATGCTTACTCTGAGAAAATCTCGTACTGAGTCACTCTTAATCTTATTTACATTCCTATACTATACGGTTCTGTATAGTATTTACTATGTGTTTGGCAGATATAGCGAGCCATTGATGCCGCTTGTGCTTTTAGGATTTGGAGCCGGGATTTATGCACTTG
>JAKADF010000325.1 GCA_021820805.1 Bacillota bacterium | reverse complement strand
AGTTGATCTACTTGTGTCATGATCACTGCCTCCCTTGAGATTCCTAAGGTGATTATCTCAAGAGAACGAATAAGTGTGTAGGTGTGGTAGGCTTGACGCTTACTATGTACGCAACATGAGCACCCGCGATATCCAGGCCCATCTGAATCAAATTTATGGGATGGAGATCTCGCCGATACTCATGTCCAACTTAACGGATAGGCTACTACCCCGGATTCAAAGGTGAATTCACCACGAGTGTGGAATTCACCCCTTCCAAATGGGGGCTCCATGCCGGTGGTCAAGGCGGGAAAGCGTACCTTGACCACCTCAGCTTAAGATCATGTAGGAAACTATATCTAGGTGCATGGCTGGCAGGGAAACATAGAGCAATGTATTCGAAACTAGTTTAAAAATGCATTAACATTTTGTTTTGTTACAACCGTAACACCAGTATCAACAATTGGAGGCACAGGATCGACATGGGATGCTTTCCAATTGGCCACTGGCGTCAAGTCATTATGGTGTATCATAAACGCATCCATGAGCCCCCAATATCCCATACTCCAGGTACCTTGAGCAATGGTTGCGGTTATCTGTCCATTTTTAATTTGTTGTAGTGTTGCCTTATCCGTATCAAAACTCACAATTTTAACCTTGCCTACACGGCGTGCCTCCAGAACAGCAGTTGCTGCGCCAGTTCCTTCATCGGCCTCAGTAGCAAAAATACCCGAAAGGTTCGGATAACGCTCAAGTAAAGTCGAAGTTATTTGGGCTGTGGTTATTTGGTTTGAATTCCCATTTTCCACAGCAACAACCTTGATTTTTGGAAACTGAGATCTCATCGTAGATTCGAATCCTTGTACCCGTTGGTCGAGGTTTAATTCCCCAGGTGTACTAATAATCGCAACGGATCCCTTGCCTTTCAATGAATTCCCTAGAAATGTAGCAGCTTGGCTACCTGCTTCCGCATTACTAGTACCTAAATAGGCATATCGTTTGCTGTTAGGTGCGTCTGAATCAAAAGAAATAACAGGAATGCCTTGTGAAACAGCTTGATTAATTGCAGGAGTCAACGCAACCGGATTCATAGATGTGATAAGAATTCCTGCAGGTTTTTTAGCAATAACCTGATCTAGTACGGTAACTTCCTGGTTGATGTCATACTGCGGCGCACCGGTATATACCACTTTTACATGAAGCAATTTTCCAGCCGATTCCATACCCCTGAAAACGCCTTTCCAGTATTCAATTCCTGACAGAAAAGTAATCATATAATATGTTTCGTTTTTGGCACCAACAAGACCGGGACTTGCTGCGGACACTGACGTTGGAACAACCGAACTAGACAACGCAATAACGGAAGCTAAACTGATAACTACCGATGAAAATTTCTTCCATGTTCTCACTTAACAGCACACCCTTTCAATGAATGTTTTATATAACAATTACCAATGCTAAAATCATCACCTCCTAACAAGTTCTTTGCGATGAGTCAAAACATCTGTCGTGACCGCAGCGATAAGAACAAAACCCGTTACGAAACTTTGCCAATACACAGATACATTTAAAAGAACAAGAGCATCATTTACCAGACCAACTAACAAACTACCAAGTAAAGCGCCAAGAACAGATCCTTCTCCACCAGATAGACTTGCGCCACCAATGACACAGGCAGCTATAGCTTGCAATTCCATACCTTGACCTGCGGTTGGTGTTGCCACACTAAATCGAGAAAGTGTCAACAGCCCTGCAAAACCGGCGAGCAACGCAGTTAAGATGTAGATACTAACTTTGACCCAGTCAACTGAAATACCTGAAAGATAGGCCGCAGATTCATTACTACCCAAATAATATATTTTTCTAGCCTTTGAGAAATTTCTCATTAATACATCTCCAACGACGATAACCACAACTAGTATCCAGATCAGTGTAGGAATACCCGCTATACTCCCCTGGCCCAAGAACGTAAATGACGCAGGGATTTGAGTCAGTGATACAGGCGCACCTTGTGTTACTACATAAGCAATTCCTTGAATAACTCCCTGCATGCCCAGTGTCATAATGAAAGGATTTATCTTAACCTTTCCAATGAAAAGTCCCGTTATAATACCTGATACACCGCTTACTATTAAAGCTAAAATCGACGCCAACCAAATGTTCATCCCTCCAAGAGCTAGGCTTCCTGCCACTACTCCCGACATGGACATCACTGAACCCACAGAAAGGTCAAACCCTCCGGAAACTAGTGCAAGGGTCATTCCCACTGAAACAATTGCCATCATAGTAATTCCTAAGACTGTTGTAATTAGGTTATCCGCACTTAAAAATGTGGGACTAATTACCGAGAGCACAATTGAAAGCAACACAATTACACCAATAATCGTTATTTCTCGTATCTTGCTAACTTTAAGCAATATTTTTTTAAAATCAGTCTCCTTGCCGGTAGTTACATTGATTGACACGAAAAGTCCCCCTTTGTTATAGACCCGATGCATATTTCATAATATTTTCTTCTGTTATTTCACTCCTAGAAAGATTAGCAACAATAGACCCATCATAGACGACCAGTACCCTATCACTGACACCGATTATTTCAGGTAATTCGGACGATATCATAATGGTACCTACTCCTGATGATGCTAGACGTCGCAAAAGAAGGTGAATCTCCGCCTTCGCTCCAACATCAATTCCTCTTGTTGGTTCATCAAGAATTATTACTTCAGGGTCCCGTTTCACCCAAGATCCAATTAAGAGTTTTTGCTGATTACCTCCACTTAAACTGCCAACCTTTTGACGACCAGACGTACATTTCACGTTAAAATCGCCAATAATATTTTCGGAAACTTGTTGAACTTTACTATTCTTAATAAATAACCCTCGACACACTGCATTGAGACGGTTGGCTACCGCATTGGACTCGATAGACATTTTCAAAAAAAGGCCCTGACCCTTTCTGTCTTCCGTCACATAATAAAGTCTGTGGCGTATGGAATCTCGAACTGACCTTTGGGGAAGTTCTCGCCCGTTTAGTACAACGGTTCCATGTTCACGGTGATCTATTCCTGTAATTGCTCTAGCAATCTCAGTTCTTCCCGATCCAACCAGTCCGAAAATACCAAGAATTTCGCCTTGATATAAATCAAAAGAAACATCCTTACATTTTGAACCTGCACTCACTTTGAGAACTTTCATAATCTTAGTTTCGAGTACATGATTCGCCTTTTCAGGGTAAAAAGCATCCAAGTTCCTGCCTACCATCAGCTTAATAACAATTTCCGAATTAAGGTTTTCTGACCTATCTGAACCCACTAAGATACCATCTCGAAGAACTGATACTCTATCAGCAATATGAAAGATTTCATCAAACTTATGACTTACATAAACAATTGCTTTCCCTTGATCTTTTAAGCGGTTTAATAAAACAAAAAGTGATTCAACATCTTTACTACTTAAAGTAGCCGTTGGCTCATCAAAAATATAAACATCAGCATCAAACGTCATAGCTCTGGCTATTTCTACAATTTGCTGTTCAGATACACTCAATGTCTTCACCTTAGAATTTAAAGAAAATTTCGGATTAAATTCCTGTAAACATGTTTGCGCGACTTGTTCCATATGAGAACGGTCCATCCATCCAATTCTATTGCTAGCATGGTGAATAGCTATATTCTCCATAACACTCAGGTGAGGGAATAAACTTATTTCTTGATGCACAGCTACAATTCCGACTTCCTGTGCGTCATGCGGTCCACCGAAGGACAGTTGTTTGCCATTTACTTCAATATACCCACTACTAGGTTCCAGAGAACCCGTAAGTATGTTAAGTAAAGTTGATTTTCCTGCTCCATTTTCCCCCATAATTGCATGAACTTCACCAGCAAAAAAATCTAACGATACATCGTTTAAAGCTATAGTACCGGGAAAAATCTTTGTGATATTTCGTGTTCGAAGCCTAGGTACCATCTCCATAACATCACCCTCCCAAGAAATACAATTATTCACTTTTAAGAGTATAATAGTTACTAATTACCAACCAACACTTTCAATCCTTAAAAGATTCGTATATATTAATTATTAATCGCTTTCATACGAAATAATACGGTACAAAATTAAATTAGTCAATACAAATAAACGAAAACTAGGGTTTAAAGTTTTACAACAATTATTGATCATGATGTATGATCGGTAATTAAAAATGTAATTATCAGATTAGGAATCAATAAGGAAATTACTAAATAAACAATAAAAGTGCGTATGCACAAACAAATAGCGTGGCTCCTTATCACCTAAAAACACTGAAACGACAAATCTCAATGTTTAGAAGGTGGGATGACCACGCTTTTTGAGTGCGAAATTCTCCATAAATATAAGTTCAATCAAATTTCAGGGAACTAAGTACCCGATTCCTTGATTCCGTATCCACCATTTTTGTGTCCAAAGCGTACTACTATATACGGATGTAAGCCAAATGATACTGACACCCATTTTCAGGATGTCGTATGCAACACCACATCAGGGTTTTTATCTAGAAGCCAGTTCATCGAAAACTCATTCGGGAACAACATCACAAGTCGATCATCACGGTCCTTAACCACCAAATTGCTAAAACGGTCATAAAGCAAACTTTCCATGGGTTTCGCTGTTTGTAGCCAACGAGCATGCGAGTAAGGAAGATTAAATAAGTCCACCTCTGCCCCATATTCCGCTTTCATACGATACTGAAACACTTCAAAT
>JAKADF010000324.1 GCA_021820805.1 Bacillota bacterium | reverse complement strand
GTTCAGTTTCCTGAAGGTACAGCCAAATTGATTCGGCTGGTAGCAGGTGCGGCGTACCCAAAGCATCAGCATCCTGACCGTACGGAGTACGCTTATGTGCTGTCGGGCAAGGCGGTTCTTACTGTCGGTGATGAAGAATTTGAGGCGAACGGAGGGGATTTTTTGACGTTTCCAACGGATACACCACACGCCCTTGCCAACCGTTCAGAAGAAGAAGTACTGTTGTTTGTCGGGGCCATTTATCATGAGGGTAAAGGCAATCACTCGAAACAACTATGATCGATAGTCCGAGACATGCTTTCTAAAGACAGTCTCGTTTATAGGATGCCAAGCTGAAAATAATTGGCCCGCGGTTCTACGATTCGAGAAATTGCGTAGATTGCGGGTCAACACCCATTTTTAAGGGTATCAGCGAACAAGAGTCTGAAAGTGCAGGAGCTCACCCCGAAGAAACACCACCTTAGTTCCCCGCACATCATGTGCCCATACTTCCTCATGCCGAGCAAGCATTTTAAGTAGTGAATTTGGAAACGAAGTATCGAAGCTTTGTACGGCCTTCTCATTGAAGGTTTTCTTGCTAATCGACACTTGATTCCTGTAAACAATATATTAAACAACAAAAACCTTGTTTTTCTTGTTCAGAATAGTATCCTTGAATTGTCACGGGAGATCGTATTGAAACTGGGGAGGGAGTTCAGTTGGTTACAGCAGCGGAGATTCTGTTAGGTGTCGCAGCACTCGGAGGTATCGTACTGGCAATTGGTCATTTACGGGGTAGGCGCCCACCCTTTGCACTCGCACTGGTACACGGACTCGTCTCAGCCATTGGTTTGGTGACGTTGATCATCGCCATGGTGCAGGGTGTCACGGACACGGGTATTTTAACTTCACTCATTCTATTCATCGTTGCGGCACTCGGCGGTTTTGTGCTCTTCTCACTACGATTACGGAACAAGCAAATGCGCAAGGGGCTTATCTCGATCCATGCACTTGTTGCAGTGGTTGGTTATGTTGTGCTCCTGGTTAGTGTGAAGTGAACAAAGGATCTGGTGGAAAATGGACCGAAATGGTTTCAGGGTTTTGGGGCATCCCGTGCATACCTTGTTTACCCACTTTCCGATAGCGCTTTGGTCGGTGTCGATTTTGTGGGATATCCTTGGAATTTGGCGTGGCAACCCACTGTGGTGGCATTTTTCATTCTGGAGTATTGCGCTCGGCCTCGTGTTTGCGTTGTTCGCTGCCGGAACAGGACTTGTTGATTCCGTGACCGTGAAAGGGAAAGGGCCAGAGGAAAAAACTTTGACGCTTCATATGTATGTGATACTGAGTGCTTTTGCCTTGTATCTTGCCAGTTTCCTCGTCAGGATGAAGACTCAGGTTCCGTCTGGGGGCAATTTGATTCTGGCGGTGAGCCTCTCAGTATTCGGCTTCATCGTTCTTGTCATAGGAAGTTGGTACGGTGGGGAACTCGTATATCAGTTTGGAATCGGCACAAAGCATCGCTGAGTGAAACTGAGTTACCTCGTGACCATACCGAGAAGACATAGATGGAGGCACACCAATGAGCATTACTGTAAACCAATTGTCGGAACCACGGCGGACGATATTACTAGCGATCAAGCGGGACGGCGCAAAGGCCGCTTCTGAACTTTCCGTGGAGCTAGATATGTCTACCGAAGCTATTCGGCAACATCTGATGGTACTTGAACGGGGAGGGTGGATTGAACGTTGCCCCGATCGTAGTTCCAGCCAGGGTGGCGGCCGTCCAACCTTGCGTTATCGTTTGACGACAGATGGGGAGCATTTGTTTCCAAAGCATTACGATGCACTGGTTGTGGATCTGCTTGATTCTGTATCGAAGCACTTAGGAACGGAAGCCTTAAAACGGGTACTTGCCAGCATGGCAGATGAACGTGTCCGTGAATGGGAACCTCGCTTGCGCGACCTTGGTCTCGATAAACAGTTGGAAGCTTTGAAGGATTTCTATGTGAAAGATGATGGCTATATGGATATCGAATATCAAGCAGATGGGCCGGCCCTCATTGAACGAAATTGTCCGTTCATGAACGTCGTCAAGGAAAGACCCATGCTGTGCAGTGTGACGGTTACTGCGCTGATACGCTTGCTCGGCGCGCGTGTCGCTAGGGTGAAGAAGTTTCAAAATGGTGACGGCTGTTGCGTCTTTCAAATCTACCCGAATCAACCCATTGACCCCAATTCTGTAGATTTGGTTCTCGAAGGTCTTGGCGGATAGAGGAAAACACCGGTAAGAGGGGGCTATAATCTTGGCAAAGAACGAACGAATCGTGCAGCATGACAAAAAACAGAGACGTTTTTTCTTTCTTCAAGATACGGACATTGTATCGAGCAAACTTTGGACAGGCAACTTCGCCAACTTTCGGCTATTACCGGCTGGCAGAAACAATAAGAGACCTCGAAGAGAATCTCTTACTGCAAATAATTCCAAGTTGGATATCACTCTTGTGTTAATCTTAGATCCCAATCCCTAAAAATCATTCGCAATTTTCCCGCAGTCATTTTAATAAAATCTTCAACCATCCATTCAGCTATATATTTCGGTTCAATAGCGGGTTCCTTTGATAAGAGATCGAACCAATGTATGGTCCTTAATCTCCAAAAATTAATCTCATCAAACTTTAGATATGGTTCAAAATCAAATGAATTTGCCTCTATTAATTTCTTCCATACATCTTCAGTCCACTTTTTGGTCTTATAAAAATTAAAATCAATTTGATCCGTATCTTGGTAGTATGCCTTTTTGATTTCATCCTTTGTTAGATTATCTTTTGTAGCCCTTTCTTCAAATGCAACAACTATACCAGTAAACCAAAAATAATCCGTCAACAAATGTGAAAAATACCCTTTAACAAACCATTTCCAGTTCGTTTCGGGGTTTCGCTTAATTAATTCATAATACACCTGTCGCATTTCATCAAAATCCGAGTCGCTATTTCCGATATTTAGATGTGTGAGTTTTTTATCTTCCCTTTTTGAATTTTTTCTCATATGTATAGAATCTGGTGCAATGTTTCCAAGTAAAAAAGAAGAGGGAATTTCCTTATCTTCATAAAAATTAACCGCGACATTTAAGTGAATCATGGGTAATGGCACTTATATCTCTCCCCCCATGTCATTCCACACATAGACACGTAAGTGTATCTCGCATTTTAATTTTAATCATTCTATGAAAAATATACCACAATTGATAACCGTATGATATTGACGATTACCCTCTCTACGATCTTTCTCACAAGCGTAATAAACACCCTGTTTTATATCCGTACAAAGAATCGCTAACCAGTCGTTCTTGTTCGTTCAATGATGAACAAACACCATGGTGATTGAAATCCATGGGCCCTATGGCACCAATCCCAACATCACGCCAACCAATTACCCTTACTTACAGTTCTTGCAAAGATAGACGGCATCCTTCGAACAGATCGCGTTTATTGTCTGCTTTGGCCACTCCGATCACATCCAGCCCTCGGTCCAGTACTGCCTGAATCAGTGGGGCATACGTGAACCAACTATCCATCAAAACGTACGATGTGTTCATTCCAGCCAACAGGGCGCGGCAATTATGGCCGGGATGATCTCTGGAGTTGGGAGACGGGCTTCGACCCTTCGTTTATACCCGTGCGTCCGTTTATCCATCGACGGGTTGACACCCTGAATCCTCCACAAACATTCCGTAAAAAGATCAAAAATCCCTGCTAATGAACTCCGCAAGGATTATCACTCTGCCACTTCGATACTGGCCTATCTCCTCTGATCCCTACTGCTTACCAAGAACGGCTTCAGTTCAAGTGCCAATACCTCAATCATCTTCTCATCGCCTCTATGGCGAAAGGTTTAGCTGGTGGTCAATTGCCACTCCGACTCGTGATAGGAGTGAATAATCGTGCGGTTTTCATCCGTTTGATAATCGGTTTTTTTAAGTAAATTTCAAACACCTGGATTTCTTCAATCTCGTCTTTGGGCGAAAGCCCAATGGTCTCTCTCGATAACTTGTGTTTCCAGATCACCGCTTCTACTTTCGTGGTGAACCATTCTTTTAGCTGCTGATTGGCGTGCAATTTTTCATAAAATTTATTTTTCGGAATGCGTCGGTTGACGAACGTGCTGGGCGGGAATGTCAACATCAGGCATCCATTCCTTGTACGACGACAAACGCAATCAACTCAAAATCCTCCTTGATTCAATGAATATTTAGCCGTTCTTTTATCGCATGTTGCAGCAGTTGCGAAAAATTGATATCCCGTGCTTCCGCCGCATCTTTTAACCATTTGGGAAGTGTGACGTTCGTACGCACAACTTTATTCGCCATTTCATCCCGCACCAAATCCATCCAAGCGTCAATGGGTATCACGAATGTACCTGCCCCACCCTCAATATTTTCTGGTGAACTAGGGACAGGTATAGGGTCGCCCTCTTGCTCCATGAAGTACAAGAACCCTTCCAGTGCTTCTTGCGCATTCGCACGTGCCATCTCTAAGTTGTCACCCTCAGTCAAACACCCCGGCAAATCTGGATATTTCACTGTATATCCGCCACGTTCTTTATCAGAAGTAAAGATAGCTGGGAAAATGTAATGTTCCATATTTCATCATTCCTCCTTTCACGGAAGCAGACCTGCATGTTTCAAGATTTCATAAACGTTTTCTTTGCGAATATCTTTCATGGGGTGTTGAACCGTTAGTTTCCCC
>JAKADF010000323.1 GCA_021820805.1 Bacillota bacterium | reverse complement strand
CATCCTTCTGTAAATTCGGAAGTAAATGTGCATAGGTATGCCTTAGATCATGAAATGTTATTTTGGGAGTTTAGATCCATTAAACAGTTGGTACCATACATTCATCAAGGCCTTAGGGGTGATCCTCTTTCCAAAGGGTGTACATACAACCAAACTGCTATCTTCGTATTGTCTTGAATTGTTCTTCAGAACATTTTTGTAAGCGTTGACGGTGATTCTTAAAATGGCATTAGTATATTTGTCTAGTGAAACAGAACGAATGCTTGAGCGTGTTTTAGCTCAGGGATCAATTCTTTACCGTCGTAGCGTAGGGTTTGTCGTACGGATACTAATTGTCTTTCAAAATCAATGTTAACCCATCGAAGACCCCAAATTCCCCTTTTCTTATTCCAGTTAATAGTGCTAGAAGGATTGCAATATAAATATAGGGTTCTCTCAATGCAAGCTTAAAAAAAACTTAACTTCTTCTACGTCCCATTCGCAACATTCTCGGCTTTTTTTTAGGTTTGTACGCAAGCAAAACTAATTTTGTGGGATTAGTTGCATTTTTACGGCCATATCCAATGATGTATAAACAATGCTGAAGATTCGCCTAACGGAAGTGTCCGCAAGCCCGTTATCTTTCAATTTATTGACAAGCCGTTGGAGGATTAAAGAATCTAATTGAGATAAAGTGAAATCCCCCAATTCGTAGTCCTGCCGCGGAATCCCTTTTCTATAGAACGAATCAAAAATCGGGGGAGGTTGTTGTAAAGACGTGCGTTCACACATATCTGGTTTTTGAAAATTATTCACTTACTTAGTTATTCGTTATTTTAAGCCTCATCCTTATATTGAATATAATATATGGACATGTGCAAGGACAAACGTTGCAGTGGATCTTCAAAATCTATTTGTATTAATTGGTCTAATAGTTTAAGCCTGTGGTACAGGGTCTGCCTGTGAATAAACAGTTGTTCAGCCGTTTTTTGTTTCGAACAGTCACAATCTAAATATGTTTTTAATGTCAAAAAAAGATCGACATGATGCTTTTCGTCGTATTCTAAAACTTTATAGATGTCGAGTCTCGCTAGTTCGTAAGCGCTTTCGCTATGCTCTAACAACTGTATCCATTTATAAATTCCTAATTCATCATAAAACAAAGCCTCTTTTATATGAGCCTTTACTTGAATATTCCATGTGGCAATTGCATTTTCATAGCTTCTATAGATTTTTTTCGATGGCACAATATTTCCTACGCCATACGATGACATAATTCCACATTTTAAGAATGCCTGCTTTAGTTGTTGAATAGACGTTTGAATGCGTAGTTTTATGGGAAGTGCTTTTTGTTCCCATTCCAAAATAACGATAATGTTATCGTGATGGACAGATAGATAAGGGCGAAAGCCTTGTTTTGTGAAAGCAAGCCTTACAGCAATAGATAATTCCATTCTCTTGTTAGGCCAATCTTTTTCGACATCCATATCATCATTTTGGGAGGGCTCTACTGTATTAGCTTTTTTATGTTTAGTGTAAGCGATAACCGCAGCGCAATAAAATTTATTCTGGTTTTTGTCGAGGTTTTTCCATGTAGGAAAATTAATGTTCTCATTATGAATTACCTTGTCAACCCATTCTTGCTCGTCAAATGTTTCTTTCTCTTCAATTGATAACTGGTGAAATTCGTCAAGAGAGAGGGCGCTTGAGATTCTTTCCGTAAGCAGCAGCAGATAATTGTTTACTTCACTCTGATTTGCAACTATTGCAAAGATTCCTCGTGAAATTCCTAGGACAATTACTGGTTGTACAATCATAACTTTACTTTGCTTCTCTGCTTGGTTAATGGAATCGGGAATATGAATAATTTTAGGTTTGGTGTCGAGTGTACTTCCAAAAAGTAACTCTTGCGATATTTCCGGTGGAATTTCTACGGTGTTACCAAATGCTATAGTTTTATGGTGAAACCTGTTATATAAAGTTGGGTAACCTGTAGCTTGATGAACATATTGGAGTATTCCTTTTGCTCCAGCAGCGTTTAATGTAAGTTGTTGAAGGTTTTTAAACATGTCTTCTAAACTATCAATTAGTTCTTGCTGATCCATTAAAATAAGTCTATGGACATCTTGTGTAATATCAACGAAATGTACTTGTAAAGGGAAAACAATTATTGGAAAATTTTCGCTATTTGCGAACTGCAGAATGTGTTCGGGGATCTCTAATATTGCTGTACCCAATTCAATGCATAGGCCAGCCGCCTGCCCCTTAATTAGCTGTTGGAGATAGTTAAAGAGCCCATTTTCTCGGTTGGCAAACCCAATTCCTGTACAGAGTACCAATTCTCCACCACGAATAAAGGAAAGTGGTTCTGGAACGTCAACAATATGAACCCATGTAACTTGACGATCTAATCCAGTTTTATCCGTAACTAAGTACGCATCGATAAAAGTTTGGCGCTTTAGAATATCTCCGATTGTGATATATTTTGTCATCGAATCACCTCAAAATTAGATAAACGGGTAGTAGCTATAAAACGGGAAAGGGCCAGCCATAAATAGCGCTGAAAAATCGTAACGTCTTGTACGGTCATATTTATACATTTTGTATGATGTAGTCGTATTTTCTCTGTGCTAGCATTAATTTGTACAGATTAGATGAGTAGTGGATGAGTACCTGTAAATAAATGGCGTACTTAATGTTTTTATTTAAAATCCCGATGTTTTTGCTTGAATGTCTTTATGATAACTCATTATGCAGCATTGTGAAGTACTCAAGGGATAATCAGTTGGTTTATGTGGAGAACGAAAAGTGTTAATATTTCGATAATATATCTTAACTCTATATTGAAAAATAAAAGAGATTTTTATACGGGAGGTTCTTTGAATATGAGGCGCTCACCATATAAGTTTGAGGCCTATAGGGGTATTGCTTTATGTGAAGCCCTAGATGTATTAAGTGAACAAAGATACTTTCGAAGCGAACGTGTTCAGTTTAGCTCAAATTGTGGCGCGAATGCTGTTTTCGGAGACGGCGTATATTTTACAGAGCATTATGCGTTAGCTGCGGAATATGCTCAGTGCCACGCAATAACCTTGAATGATAAAGCTGCCGTTTTGGTGCAGACATTATCGTTCCAAAATCCGTTGTGTTTAAATGATCAGTATACGGAGAAACAATTACGGGATGAAGTACTGTGCTGGAGATTCGGAGAAAAAAGAGTAACGCAATTTGCAAAGGAAGAAAGAATGACGCAGATACACCTTAAGGAATCAATTCGTTCTTTTGTTTTGAATCATGGATTTGACAGCATTGTTTTAGACTTACCGGATGGATCGAAATATTTTGTTTCCTATCGACCAGAGGCGCAAGTTAGTAGTATTAAAATAGATTTCTTGTTCTCTGTAGGTGAAGCGCTTACAACAACATTGAATAATTTACGTGTTTCTTACAAAGAAAGTCAAGACTTTGCTTATCTTTTATAAATATCAAAATTTGATTTGGAGTTTATTCCACACTGAATTTTCGCTTTTTATTTTAATATGGCCCCAAAAGTTCACTGCTTTTGGGACCATATTTATTTTTATTTATCAGACATAGTTCCTGATACACTAGCTAAAGGGAAGTTTAAATCATCCGAAACGAACTGAGTGATGTGACTATATTCTAAATCAGAAAGCACTGATTTTTCACCTTTCATCAATGCCCAGTATCCGAATAATCCACCCAATATACCAAATAGCCAGCCTCCAGTCCATAAGAAGTGAAGGCCAGGGATGATGAGACCTAACAGAACGATTGCCCAGCCTATAATTAACGCGTATAGTGCACGCACGTTAAATCCTTTTGAGTAATCGTAGCGACCGTTAACTGTATAAAGTTGTAACAAATCTAATTTACGTGAACGAACTAACCAATAATCTGCAATTGCGATTCCATCGAAGGGCCCAAGTAAAATACCGAGTGTACCAAGCCAGTTAAAGAGATAGGTGCTAAAGTGTGCCAATACGTACCAAGGCTGCATCGCCAGTGCAAGAATGCCGGTAATAATAGCACCAATTGCAAAATTAATTTTTCTTGGCCATAAGTTTTCAAAAGCACGTGCAGGAGCAACGACATTTGCACCAACGTTGATTGTAATCGATGATAGGATTACAACGATACCGGCAATAATTACTATGGGAGTCGGGAATTTTACGATTAAGTCAACTGGGTTCCATAGTGCTTGACCATATAGGATAACTGTTCCAGAAGTCACTGCGATACCGACAAATGAAAACAGTGCCATGGTCAAAGGCATTGAGATAAGCTGACCGATTGTCTGACCCCTCTGGCTCTTTGCATAACGAGTAAAGTCAGGGATGTTTAATGCCATCGTTGCCCAAAAAGCGATTACTCCAATTACAGATGGATAAAAGACTGCCCAGAAAGCCAGACCGTGAACTTTTGCGGGGGCAGAAAGCAAATGAGCAAAGCCACCTGCGTGTGTTACGGCCCAAATTAGCAGTACGATTGATCCAACAATAAACAACGGTGAAACGAGTGCAGCTAGTTTCCCGATTGCTTGTGCACCTCTTGCAGCAATAAGGAGATTGAGTAGCCAAAACACGATGAATGAAATACCTAGATGTATACCGAATGAAGTCCATCCTGGTATAACATGGCCGAGAATTGCATCGAGTGCTAATGCACCGAACCAGCAATTAATCCCAAACCATCCTGCAGCGCTTACTGCACGGGCTAATGCAGGGATATGAGCACCACGGTTTC
>JAKADF010000322.1 GCA_021820805.1 Bacillota bacterium | reverse complement strand
ATTTACCCCCATCCGAAAACGAATCGGGTGTAATATTTAAAATGCCCATGACCAAGGTACGATTTGGATTACTGTTTATGTCCATTTTGTGAAGTCTCATCCTTTCCTAAATCGACAATCATCTTTTCGAGATCTTCTTTCGTAAACTGGTAGACTTCCCCACAGAAGTGACAGATAACTTCAGCCCCTCCTTGCTCGTCTATCATGGATTGTAACTCATCTACGCCAAGACTGCGAAGGACGCCCGAAAGCCTGTCTCTTGAACATGAACATGAAAAAGAAATGTCCGTCGAATCGACAATTTGCGCATCTTCCGCCAATAGATTCAATAGCTCATGTGCATCTATACCCGTTTGCAATACATCTGTTACACTCGGTATTTTTGCAAGGCGGCTTTCAAGGAACAAAATATCCTCTTCCGTATGTCCGGGCATCAATTGAACCAGGAATCCTCCCGCACAAATAACGGAATTGTCTACATCGACAAGAACACCTGCGCCAGTTGCTGATGGTGTCTGCTCAGACATTGCAAAATAATAGGTGAAGTCATCCGCGATTTCTCCAGTTTGAATTTGTGATCCCCCTGTATAGTAATCCTTTAAACCAGAGTCGCGTGTAATATACAGCATACCTTGTCCAACTCCACCGCCCACATCTAGTTTACCTTTTGCATTTGCGGGAAGGTGAACATGGGGGTTTTCAACATAACCGCGAACCTTGCCTTCTGAGTCTGCATCAACGACAATCTGACCGAGTGGTCCTTCACCTTTAATACGAACAAATAACCGCTCCTTGTTTTTCAAATTCATACCCATCATAGCCGATATTGTTGCTGTCCTGCCGAGAGCAGCGGATGCCACAGGCCAGAGACCATGCCTTCTTTGTAATTCTCGTACAAGAGAAGTTGTGAGGGCCGTAAAAACACGCGCCCTTCCATCTAAAGCAATCGCGCGTATCACTTTATCTTGTAAAGCCATTCTTTCTTTCACTCCATCCATGAAAAACTGCTCGATTGGTTTAATAAAAGACCCCCGAGACTCGCTCGAGGGTCTTTTATATATTGTTGCAAACCACGAATCCTTTATAACTGATTCGTACTGTTCTCCATCAAAGTCCGTATTTCCTCTTCATCAATTGTTTCTTTCTCGAGGAGCAAATTCGCCAAAGCATCCAGCTTATTACGGCGTTCCGTTAAGATATCTTTTGTCCGTTTGTGACAGGATTCAATAATCTGCTTCATTTCTTCATCAATCTCATACGCAACTCTGTCGCTGTAATTTGCTTCTTGCGAAATATCTTTACCCAAGAATACCTGACCTTGCCGGCTGCCGTATTGCATTGGGCCTAACCTGTCACTCATTCCATATTCGGTGACCATTTGTCGTGCGATACCCGTCACTCGCTCCAAATCGTTCGAGGCACCAGTACTTATTTCACCAAGAACAATTTCCTCAGCTACGCGGCCGCCTAAGAGTCCACATATACGGTCCAGCATCTCTTGTCTTGTCATAAAGTAACGGTCTTCCTTCGGAAGTGTTACCGTATATCCTCCAGCCATGCCTCTTGGAATAATAGTTACTTTATGTACCGTATCGGCATTCGAAATATAATAACCGATAACAGCGTGACCAGCTTCATGGAATGCAACTAACTTACGCTCATGCTCGCTGATGACACGGCTGCGTTTTTCTGGTCCTGCCATTACTCTGTCGATTGCTTCATCCACATCAGCATTATTAATTTGATTTTCGCGCTTACGAGCAGCAAGAAGTGCCGCTTCATTTAGCACGTTCTCTAAATCTGCGCCCGTAAATCCTGGCGTACGTTTCGCAATCGTACCAAGGCGAATATCATCCGCGAAAGGTTTATTACGTGCATGTACCTTTAAGATTTCCTCGCGTCCTTTAACATCTGGACGATTTACAATAATTTGACGATCCATTCGACCTGGACGCAATAAAGCCGGATCTAGAATATCAGGCCTGTTTGTTGCTGCAATGATGATAATACCATCATTCCCTGAAAAGCCATCCATCTCAACAAGCAACTGATTCAGGGTTTGTTCACGTTCATCATGTCCGCCGCCAAGTCCAGCGCCGCGATGACGTCCAACAGCATCAATTTCATCAATAAAGATAATACATGGTGCATTCTTTTTAGCCGTTTCAAACAAATCACGTACGCGAGATGCACCGACACCGACAAACATCTCAACGAAATCGGATCCGCTGATACTAAAGAATGGTACCCCGGCTTCACCGGCGACTGCCCTTGCGAGCAAAGTTTTACCTGTTCCAGGCGGTCCAACTAACAACACGCCTTTTGGAATCCTTGCTCCGAGTGTTGAGAACCGCTTTGGATCTTTAAGAAACTCAACAATTTCCTCTAGTTCTGCCTTTTCTTCATCAGCACCCGCAACATCCTTGAATGTAACTCTGCGTTTTTCTTCACTGTACAGCCTTGCTCGACTCTTGCCAAAGTTCATGACCCGGCTGCCGCCGCCTTGGGCCTGATTAAACAGGAAGAACATTAGGATAAAGACGAACACGAACGGAACAACGGATTCTAAGAAATTAATCCATATGGACGCTTTCGGCTGCGGATTTACCGTGAAGTCGATTTTGTTTGCAGACAAAAGCGGATAAAGATTATCGTCCAAGAGCCCCCGTGTTTCAAATTTATCTCCATTTGTTAAAGTACCGTCAATTGTGGCAGTAAGGCCCTCCGGTGTAACCACAACCGATTTGGATATCGTCCCGGACTTCACATCCTGGACAAACTGACTATAGGGTATCGGCTGTTTTGTATGATCCCCACTGGTTAACCAGTCTACCGCACCTACGATAATCAGCAGAATCAAGACATAAAAGACGATACTCCGGTAAAATCTGTTCATGCCTTACCTCCTCTCGGTCATGGCGGGAATATTGTACCATACCCCGCACTCCAGAAACAGCCGAGCTCTTTCGCTATTTCCTACATAGAGCATCAAATACGAGTATCTAGTATTACTCAGCGTATACTTCCTTTTTTAACACGCCAACATATGGGAGGTTGCGATAATGCTCTGCATAGTCCAGCCCATAGCCAACAATAAACTCATTCGGTACCGTAAACCCATAATAATCTGGTTTAATATCCACTTTACGCCCATCCGGCTTATCAAATAATGAAATAATTTTTACAGAAGCCGTTTGTCTGTGCAGAAGTGTTTCCCGCAGATATTTTAGAGTAAGCCCGGTATCTACAATATCTTCGACCAAAACAACATGTCTACCTTCAATTGACTTATCTAAATCTTTCAGAATTCGAACAACCCCAGAAGATTTAGAAGAAGCGCCGTAGCTGGAAACTGCCATAAAGTCCATTTCCATTGGAATTTCGACCGACTTTACAAGATCAACCATAAACATAACGGCACCTTTTAAAATGCAAACGAGAAGGGGGTTTTTACCCTCATAATCATTACTGATTTGCTGCCCCAATTCCGCTATGCGCTTCTGGATTTTCTGTTCATCAAAAAGCACCTTTTCTACATCCGAATGCATAATTGCCTCCCTGTTGCTGTTTACATGTATACAGTTTACGTCTTGTTTCTAAAACACATGTCCGTATCTTGCATAATACTGAAATTTGGCGGTTTCGCAAAGATACGCCACCCAGATTCAGAATATCTATCTAACTTCCCAACCTCCGAGCGAACTAACCCAGGCAGCCATATCAGGTCTTCATCAACATAGAACGCAGGCCAGCTTGTCCGAAGGAACTTCGGTATTTTACGATCCGTAAAAATATCCTGCACCTTTTTAGTTCCATGAAGCCCAATAGGTCGTATTCGAGTTGATGTTTCAGCATTTCTGACTGAAAGCATCGGATACGCAGGTATATGTAATTCGTACTCTGTGTTCGCACGAAATGGGTCGCCCTGTTGCCACTTTTCACAACGAAATGTCCAACCAGTGCCATTTTCGAAATCTCCAAAAGAGATTTTTGAACCGTCTTCGAGCAACCAAATATTTGATGGCACAAGCTTAGGCATCATCCTTGGCGGGCCGATACAAACATGGTCATATTCACGCCATGCTGAAATCCCATTCGGCAATGAAATTACTGCTGAAGGACGCGAGCTGGAAATTAATTGAACAATAGCTTCTATATGGGCGTAACCCCATTCAGAAGAAGCGAAACAATACAATAGTATGTGAATTGCCCGCCGTTGTAAAGGAACCGCGGCATCTCTCCAGTCTTTAATCGAAAATCTGTAAACTTCTTCTTGCATTTTTACAGTCTTCTCAATTAATTCTTTTGCTGTTTGGTCCAGATATTCGTCCTCTTCCCGTAAAATTGATGTAACACGTTCAGTGACACGGAAGATATCTGGCTGTACTTTCTCTAAAAGAGGAACTACTTCTTTACGGATATAGTTTCTTGTATAGTGCAAATCGTCATTCGTTTCATCAAATCCATACGGAATATGATTCAACTTTGCGTATTCATATAAATCACGCTTACGAACAGTTAAAAGCGGTCGCAAAATTCGCAATCCTAATCGTTCCGAAATTGGGCGAATACCTGCGAGTCCTGTGAGCGAGGCTCCACGGAGCCAGCGCCAAAGAAATGTTTCCACTTGGTCTTCCCCATGATGAGCTAAAACAATACAGTTCGCCCCGGCCTCTTGTGCGGCCTCAAAGAACGCCTGGTAACGAAGTTCGCGGGCATTTGCCTCAATACCTCCTTCAAAACGATTCTCCCAAAAATTTTCGATAC
>JAKADF010000321.1 GCA_021820805.1 Bacillota bacterium | reverse complement strand
TGGGTTTGGTCACTTAAAATCTTCTCTAATATTGGGGTGAAGTCCTTTTTAATGCCCGGTTATCCCTTGCCCTGTAAGGGCTTATAAATCTGCAAAACGCTCAATTAACAACACTTCTGCCAGATCGCTTGGAGTGCTGTATAAATTCCAAACCAATTTTCGGTTGACAAACAAATAGGGGACTTTGCACTTCTGCTGCATCCTTTAGCACAGCTTGTTCCTGATCAGTGAGGTACACTGTTAAGCAATTATCCTTCTTTGCGGCATCTGTTTCTGCTGAAGCTTTTTGCAATATAAAAATTATATTGCTGTTGCGTCGTTTATAATCCAAGGTATGTAGCTGAATTATCACGGAATAGATTTCCATCCCGAATGTACCGTCTCACCATTTCCAGGCTTTTATGCCCAGTCTGCCTCATAATTGTGGATTCCGATGCCCCACCTTTAGCGGCCTGAGTGGCCGAACCGGAACGTAGGCTGTGCCCAGAATACTTGCTTTTATCTAACCCTGCGTTTTCGCAAGCGTCCTTAATAATAAGTGCCACGGACTGTGCGCTCAGCCTATCCGATAGCACCTGATCCCATCTGTTCATACGTCGAAAAATAGGTCCGCTATCAATATGTGCAGTATCGAGCCATTCCTCGAGTGTCCGGATGGGGCACGTTTCCAAACGCGTTCCGTAAGGGATGCCCACTTTTCTTCCTAGCCCCTCCTGGTCGGTCTTGCTTCGCCGAAGGTTGATAATGAGCCCTTCTCGATTAAATTTAAGGTCTGTCTTATCCAACCCGACGATTTCTGAACGGCGAAATGCCCCTGCAAAGCCAATCAAAATGAGAGCTCGATTGCGTAGGCCAACAACGGTAGAAGGCATGCATTGAATCATGCGCCGAATGTCCTCAATGATTGCCGGCTGTTTCCCATGTTGAGCAGTACCAATTTCCCTTTTAATTCCTTGCCACACTGTGCGGACATTTCTTCCGGCTGTTGGTGATTCATACCCATTCGCTTTATGCGCTTGGGAAATGGCAACGAGTTTCCTTTGTATGGTACTTGCCTTTAATCCACCCTCCGCCATTGCAGTTAAATAGATTGCAATTACTTCCTCGGTTGCAGGTATCGGATTAAAATTGAATTTCTTACACCATTCAACGAAAATTCCCCAATCGGACGAATATGCACGAAGAGTATTTTTTGCTTTTGAATGTCGAATAAACTCCTGCGTTTTCTTAAAATAATCTTCCATTTTTTGACGCAAGGCAATTTGATTACTGTATCCATTTTTTACTAAAGATATTTCATCCATAATTTCAACTTCTTTCTGGTAGTGATAAAGCTGCATTATCGCTAATAAGAGTTTGAAAAATACACCATATAAAATGGCGCGATTAGATAAATAAATACGATAGTTAGGGTAGTCATGAATTTTCTATTTAATAGAATAACTTATCCAATTACAAAACTGAATATATGAATATCAAAACATCCAATATACTATTTTTGGATGTATATTTTGAATTTGTTGTATACAAACGTATTCTACAAACTTGGTTCTTGGAATCAAAATACCATACATTGCATTTAAAGCTGACTAATTCTGCTTCTTTTCCAATTTAAGCTAGAAAACCTTTTTTTGCGAGTAGAGCCTCAGGTCATATTATATTATACCTGTTTCGTTTTTAAAGGGCCTTAAATCGAACGGTAGGATTGTAAGTGGTTCCATTATAAGGATAATTGTTGCTACTATTAAAATACCGGCCTAGCTTATGACTTCTTCCGTCTTTGGATTTCGGATATGGCATTGCGTGCAGAATCGACAAGTTCCTTTGCAATTTTATACTCCCCAGACTGCAGGTCGTAACCTTGAATTAAAAAGGACACCATATTGCAAAGCTTCTCTATCATGCCAATTAAGTCCGCCATTGAGGACGTATTTTCGGATATTCCTGTTCGTTTACCGCGTTCCGCGCGAATCTGCTGTGTACGATCTTTGAGTAGGTCTTTAATTTGCGTGAGCGATTCCGCAGCATTAGGGCTGGGTTTCATTCGGAATCCCACCTTGTGCATTTGCAGACATTTTACCGCAAAATCGAAATTGTGTTTATCAATTTTGTAAACAATAGCAAAAGGCCAAACGACATAGCGTTTAGCCTCAAGCGTGAACAAGAAACCCACGAATACTATATTTCTATTGCGGCGTTTGCGTCATATACCAGTTTAGAAAGTCCAATTCGGCAATTCTCACAAATTTTGTAGATGTGAAATTCGATAACGTTATCTACTTCACCGCAAAAAACACACCCTGGAATATACTTTTTACTCCTATTTTGTCATCATCGGCAAGAAACATGACCGGATCACCATTGCTAATACCAAGCGTACCTCGTAGTTCCTTGGGGATCACGATACGGCCAAGCCCGTCTAATTCTCTACTCATTCCAGTTGATTTCATAATTCATATCTCCTATTGTTTGTCGTCACATTATTCTATCGCAAATTGAAGGGCAATCGAAAAGTGTTATATAGAATTATATTAATTTTAAGAATGGTCGTGTACTGTCGGCATACGAGTATACAAAAGAATACCAAGAATATCGGCAGATATCGGCGTACCCTTATACGTTAAAAATCATTGGCAGCAAGGAATTCGCGGCCCAAGGGGTACTGAAGTTACGTTTTGCACCTGACTTCTTTTTAGGCCTGATCAAAATGATGGAGACGCCAACCCAATGTGAGCTCCCGAGGTTATAAACCGAAAGAAACGCAGTGTATAAACATACCATGTTTCCAGTGTTTATCGACTTTCCGCGATTGGGTCTTGTGTAGTATTCGTCCCCGTACATTCCTGTAGGCGCTAAGATATCGGGTTTGTCCTCATAGAAACGCCCCCCCTGTAGGATGGGTGTGTGCTGGGGCGTTGCCCTTAAAACCAATCAAGTGCATGACTCATTCCAGCTTGTTGCATTATTTTAACCATCGCGTCGAACAGCATTTTTACAGCTGAACCTTTTTATGGTGTTACGTTTAACCCTCCACTTTGTATGTGATAGATGCCTCTAACTACTTGCTGTATTTTGCAAGTTCCTTTTTGATACAACTACGAACCCAAAATCACAGGCTCCGAAACCTCAACACGTTTCACCACTTTTCGACGATACATGTTTAGATGATATTGAGCGTGGATTGTCCATTATAATCACTTGACTGAAAAATGATCAATATGGACAAACTATTTTTTGAGCTGAGTTTTATGGATTGGTCTAAACTAGGCAAAAAACGTTCTAAATTCGGCCAATGGATTGACAGTCGAGGATTAACACAAAGTGATATAGTTGATATGACAGGAGTTAGTCGCAGAACAATAAACGAATTAGCTTATGATTTAAGAAATCCTAGTTGGGATACACGAAAGAAAATTATGGACGCTGTAAATGAAATTGATAAGGATAAATCATCGAGCGATTTTTGGGAATGGTAAAAAAAACAGGACACTTCCGCGACCAAGAAGCGTCCTATCACATGAATGTTGGAGACGATGCATGCTTTATAATACGTTACGACAGCAAATTTGTGATAGAAAAAATAGACATTTTAAACAGATGATAAAAACAAAGCACCCTCTCCCGGTTGAGGATGCTTCGCCTGGCTATGAAAGTAAAGAAGGGAACAGTTCATAATATTTAAGTGGAAGTTCGTTTATTACAAAATATAAGACACCTGAGGCCTACACACAAATTTCTTATATTTAGCGGTTGAAAGTGTTCCGCATTTATATTATGTACAGAAAAATGATTGATATCTACAAAAGCGAAAAAAACGCTCAATCAACTTAGCTTAATAAAATATAAAGCGGAAAGGTAACATAATGAAGGTTCAAGACTACCCCCACTTATGCAAAGGAAACATTCAAGTTTTGGCTTCAAGGGAATAACACAAAATTCGGCGTCTATGTAAACGTTTATTTTGATCCCAAAACTTCTCACGTTTCATTGCTGACAAAAAAGAGAGATAAACCACATGATGGGTACTATTTATTAAGTAGGTTATACAAAATCTCGTTAAATAATCGAACCAGTTTCAGGTGCATCGATCCTCATAAGCAAAAAATAAGTTCGAAACTGTCAGTTACTCCCCCCATTTAGTATAGGTGGTTCGCCCAACATGTAGGTAGTCCGTAATAACATAATTGGGATATCACTTTTGTGTTTGAGCCCATAGTATGCTTAGCCCGGTAGGCATAGGGATTTACATTGGATGGTACCAATCGAACAGCGGTTGATCTTACGGGTTGTATTTGTGGCGAAACAAAATAGCTGATCATAAGGGTAAGAAATGTTGCAAGCATAAAGTTTCCCTCCTTTGTCGACTGAATCACCGATGTTCAGAATGTGAAACATAAGTCGGTATGAATGCTCCTTTACAATTGAACTTTTACTCCTTAGTGCACTTCCCTACTGTGCTCGTACGCTCTTCACTTTTGACCCGTTACTATAAAGCTACCAGTAAGCTTGGATTGCCTGTTTCAAATGGATCCGAAATCATTTTCAAATCGGCCCGCCGTCCATAGCTCAAACTTGATTTCTATGACTGACCAGGCGCTAAATTCTGAGTAAAAATACGATAGAATGGAAAACAGATATACTTTGTGACCACTATTCACTACATAGGTCGTCACCTGTTGAATAAGTACACTTATGTGTTTGATAACGTAAAAATTGACCACGTGGAGGTTCTTTGACAACCAAAAAGTTGACCACCTCGTAACCCAAATCCTGTACGCTCGAATTGTGTCGAAAATTCAGGGTACAGGAGGAA
>JAKADF010000320.1 GCA_021820805.1 Bacillota bacterium | reverse complement strand
GTCAAATCTTGTCGATAGATGTTGGTTTAATTAGGTGAGCCTAATTTTCAACACGATACACTTTTGCATCGGCATCCAAATAAGCGTCAGACTGTACAGTCAAGTTATAATCTGCGTCTTGCCAAACAATCAGCTGTTTTAATGAAATTCCTAAAATAAAAACGACACCAGCCTTTTAAACTGATGTCGTCATTTACCGAATATATCTTTTATTATCAGCTTCATTTTCATTGTTCAACAATAACTTATAATTGAATAATACGATTCCAATATATGATGCTTGTACAATAATGTTGTATTAACTATAGACTGGTTCTTTTTCGCTTAAACCAAGTACTTCTGATGTTGATTTATAAATTTCTTGGAAAAGCTCTGGGTTGTCCACAAGTGACACACCATAAGAAGGAATCATTTCTTTTATTTTTGGCCCCCACTCTTTTATACGTTGTGGGAAGCATTTCTCTAATACTTCAAGCATAACGTAAACCGCAGTAGAAGCACCCGGAGAAGCACCTAATAACGCTGCCAGTGAGCCATCAGCAGCACTAACAACCTCCGTGCCAAATTGAAGCGTTCCTTTGCCGCCAGCCTCAGTATCTTTGATGACTTGAACACGTTGGCCTGCAACCACTACATCCCAATCCTCGCTTTTAGCGTTCGGAATAAACTCGCGCAGTTGTTCCATACGATTTTCGTTCGATAACATTACTTGCTGGATCAGGTATTTTGTGAGTGCCATCTCTTTTACGCCTGCTGCCAACATAGTGAAGACATTATTTGGCTTTACGGAACCTATTAAATCAAAATTTGAACCAGTCTTTAAGAACTTTGGTGAGAAGCCGGCAAATGGTCCGAACAGTAATGTTCTTTTGTTGTCAATATTTCTTGTATCAAGATGCGGAACAGACATCGGAGGAGCGCCTACCTTAGCCTTCCCATATACCTTGGCATGATGCTTCTCTACAACTTTTGGATTGTTACAGACCAAAAATAGTCCGCTTACCGGGAATCCCCCAATATGCTTCGACTCAGGAATACCAGTTTTTTGTAGCAAAGGCAGGCTTCCGCCTCCGCCGCCAATAAAGACGAATTTTGCAGTATGGTAATCGGTTCTTCCACCATCGATATCATACACTTTCACTTTCCACAAGCCGTCACTGGTACGCTTAATATCTTTAACACAATGCTTGTAGTTTATTTCAACGTTTTTACTCTTTAAGTGGTCAAACAACATGCGTGTCAAGGCACCAAAGTTGACATCCGTTCCGGAGTCAATTCTTGTTGCCGCTATTGGCTCATTCGTTGTGCGGCCTTCCATAATAAGCGGAATCCATTCCTTCAGTTTTTCAGGTTCATCGGAAAATTCCATCCCTTGAAACAGGGGATTGTTTGACAGCACTTCATAACGTTTTTTCAAAAACGAAACATTTTTTTCTCCTTGTACTAAACTCATATGAGGTAATGGCATAATAAAGTCCTGAGGGTTACGTATGAGATTACTTTTTACAAGGTATGACCAAAACTGCCTTGAAAGCTGAAACTGCTGATTAACTTTTACAGCTTTGCCAATATCTATAGATCCATCAGATTTTTCAGGTGTATAGTTAAGCTCGCACAGCGCAGAATGGCCTGTACCCGCATTATTCCATTCGTTGGAGCTTTCTTCTCCTGCATTGTCGAGTTTCTCAAATACTTTAATTTCCCATTCGGGTGCTAACTCTTTCAGTAATGATCCTAAAGTCGCGCTCATGACTCCGGCGCCAATTAAAATAACATCAGTTTTGTTCTGTAAATTGCTCATTATAAACCTTCCTATCCTCTATATTTGCAAAAAGAGTAGGTACGGTATCATTATTCTACTAATCTGCCCGATAATTCAAGAGCCAATTACGTATTGTGATATACCAATGATAACCTTCAATACGCGGTGGGTCAAAGCACACATAATTCCATCATATTGATTATAGTCCTAATGTCTATTTAATGATGCTATGAATACTGTTTTCCCCCATACCGATATCTTCCGTCAGATAAATTCTACGCTAGATCACGCCTTTTTTGAGTCGTTTATTTCATATTCACAGAAGTAAGTTTTTAGCTAGGATGTTGGGAAGATTCAAATTAACAATAGTTGGTACGGGGAATCGCCTTTGGATGGTGGTAGTCAAAGGTTTACAAAAAAAATTAAACAAATCAAGATTCTTTACAATAAGCCTGTAAAGCCCATTTGAAGCTTTAGGGGAATCCTTCGTTTCTAGCGAAGTTAAGTGAAAGGTATATTTCATTTGTTTAAAGTACCTCCCCCCTTCCTTTTTCTTCATTTAGATATCTACTTAATCTTTATCGTTGCCTTATGAAGCAGGGAATCCAATTTCCGTTCTCGTTCACGTAAACGTTCCTTTTCTTGAAGATATTCAGTTTGGAAAGCACGATACATAGAAATACACATGAAAACCATGATGATGGAGAACGGTAGTGCTGCGATAATGGATGCTGTTTGTAATCCTTTTAGACCGCCACTCAAAAGAAGCACCAGTGCTATGAGGGACTGCAAAACTCCCCATATTAACTTAACTACGTTGGAAGGGTTTAAGTTGCCTTTTGACGACATCATCCCGAGAACAAACGTAGCAGAATCGGCTGATGTAACAAAAAATGTAATGATAAGCACAATTGCGATTACTGAAATCAACCCACCGAGCGGCAAATGGCTAAGTGTAACAAAGAGGGCTGATGTTACATCCTTTTGCACGATTTGTACGATATTAGCATGATTAAACATTTGAAAGTGCAAAGCTGTACCACCGAAGACTGTGAACCAGATAAAGCTAAAAATACTGGGGACAATCAGTACACCCACAATGAATTCTTTAATCGTACGGCCTTTTGATACTCTTGCAATAAACATTCCAACAAAAGGAGCCCATGCTATCCACCAAGCCCAGTAAAATAGTGTCCAATTTGCAATCCATTTGCTTTGTGTAAACGGCGTCAAATGCAAACTCATATGAACCAGGTTTTCCAAATAATCGCCGAGGGTAGTAGTAAAGGTATCCAGAATAAAGAACGTTGGGCCAAATACAAACGTTAATATTAGAAGAGCCAACGCAATTAATAGATTGGCATTGCTGAGTATTTTAATTCCCTTGTCAAGACCTGTTGTGGCAGAAATTAAAAATAAGACTGTCACTACAACAATAATGCTAATTTGTATGACTATTGAAACTGGTACTCCGAACACCTGATGCAATCCGCCATTAATTTGTAATGTACCTAGACCTAAAGATGTGGCCACGCCAAACACAGTCGCCAAGATGCTGAGTACATCAATTGTCTTGCCAATAGGCCCGTTTACGCGCTCCCCAAGAAGGGGATAGAATGTTGCGCTTATCAGCCCTCTGGCATTCTTGCGGAATTTAAAATAGGCGAGTGCGAGGCCAATAATTGCATAGATTGCCCAAGGTTGCAGGCCCCAATGAAAAAAGCTATATCGAAGAGCTGCACGTGCAGAATCAGCAGTATTAGGAGCGACTCCTACTGGTGGATTAATGTAATGATCGATTGGTTCAGCAACTCCCCAAAAGACCAACCCAATTCCCATGCCTGCACTGAACAACATTGCAAACCAACTCACGTTCGAATATTCAGGTTCATCGCCCTGTTGCCCTAATTTAATATTACCAAACCTGCTGAAGGCCAAATATAGCGAGAAAATCAGGAATCCGAATGTAACAATTAAAAAAAACCACCCGAAAGTGTTTGTTGTAAAGGTAAGCAAATCGGTCGCTGTTGTTGATAATTTATCGGGGTCAACCGCACCCCATATGACGAGCGCGGCTACAATACAGACAGAGATATAAAAGACCAAGGTGCGCCCCCCATTCTAGATGTCCACCCGCACAACACTCTTTATGGAATACCCTGTTCTTCAAGTTACTATGCAAAGCTCACTTAACGTTAAGAGAATCAGGGTTGGCTTAGAATCAGTACGAGTAAGGGGCGCAAGGATGGACTTCCGGCAAAAGAACAAAATAAGTTGAATTCTGTCTATGTAAGACAGTAAGCAGTTCTCAAGAGTATCTCCCCCAACCTTAGCCAGGCCGGTTGAAACAATCTCTTGCTTCGTGTGTTGAAAACGCGGAAATATGTTGGTCATCCAAACTGGTCCCAAACCTTGGGTCACTTACAAGTTCTCCCTTTCGCAAGAAGACGTTTCGTAATTCTCCAGTTCCAGTAAAGAATGAACAGTATCAACGGGTAAGTAAAAGCAGAATAAACAAGGCTCCAATTGCGATAAAATAGAACGCCCGCTTGAACAGTCCCCCATTCATAACACATTAAAACTACGTCATTCCCCAAAATGTATAATATCTTCTTCCATAAATTCGACGAAGGAAAGAAGTTAAGGAAAATGGCGTTGTACAGTGGGTACATCCCAAAATAGATAATCAATGTCTCCCAATCGATTACCCCTTTATTAAAAAAACCATAAAGATTTAGCTTACGGTCAAGATAGGTGTCCACAAGACATGCAAAAGCAATCGCGAACCATCCAGTTGAGTACATTTCCATCCATGTTATACGCTTCGGCATAATCACAATGGTTATCACGAACACGGCGACTGTCACCCACAGAAAAAGCATCAGCGGTGCCACCACCTTCCAGCATATCTTTACAATTCCCGCCACCCCAGGTAGAAATACGTCATAAGTTATATAAAGTTGACTGAAGTACGACCCCCCTGGGAGATCTGTGTGTCACACACGAACACTTATCAAATTTGTTCCTGAATTAACTGTCTCAAGGAAATGAATT
>JAKADF010000319.1 GCA_021820805.1 Bacillota bacterium | reverse complement strand
GGATTCCTTGCAATGTCTCGTTCTATATTTTGAAGAAAATCCGTCTTGCATGGCTTCTTTTCAAGAATTTAGAGAAAAGCGGGGCAGTGAAACAGAAGAGAAGGAATAACTCCCCCCCTACGCCCTTGTGGAAGTTCCTTCTCTTTCACAAAAGAATATAATTCTATCTGCTTCTTCAACCTGACTGCTCCCAAAATCACCTAAACAGACAACAGGCTTAAAACCACTTTTCAAAAGTAGTTTTGTGATTATCTGATGGTTAAACAGTTTTTGGACATGATGTTCCTCAAATCTGCGGTATAGTGCATTATCCTGTTTCATAAAACACAAAACATCATAGTCGATTCTTCCAACCTCCGAAACATCCGTCTCATAAAGAAGAACCCTATTGTCATCAACGTCGTACCAGACACCTTGCCGTAATTTCTGGCCTCGTCCGTTTCCAAGCATATCAAACCCAAACCAACCACCGGGTTTTAAAATTCGATAGACACTGCCAAAAACAATTTCGAGATCTTCTTCCGTTAGCATGTAATTTAATGTATCACATGTAGAAACAGCTACATCCACTGCTGCTCTCAGTTCAAGTTCCCTGGCATCCTGACAAAGGTAACGAATGTTTGTAAGTTTTGCTTCTTCACATCGATTGTTTGCAATCGCCAACATTTCTGGAGATAAGTCAACGCCCGTTACAAAATGAGCATTCTCTGCAAGCATCGTTGTGAATTTGCCGGTACCGCAGCCAATATCTACAAAATCAAATGAAGTTAAAGACCCAAAATAATTCTGTAAAAATTGGAACCACGGTTCATACGGAGCTTCTTCCATTACCGCATCGTAAAGGAACGACAGGTCTTTATACTCTCCCATTTATATGGAATCATCCTCAAATTGAATGACGTGCGCGTCCCCCCACAATCGTTCTAAATGATAAAACTCACGGTCTTCAGGCCGAAATACATGAACAACGATGTCTCCAAAATCCATGAGAACCCATCTTGCTTCTTCCAAACCTTCAGTTCCGCGGCATTGAATACCTTTGTCATATAATTTATCTCTTACAGATTTCGAAATAGCTTCCATCTGGGTACTGGAGTTGGCGGAACATATTACAAAATAGTCAGCCATTGGTGTGAGTTCATGTATATCAAGTACAACGATTTCCTTTGCCTTTTTATCTGCCGCTGCTTTGGCAGCCTCAATTGCAATATCGTGTGGTTGCTGTATTGTCATGTGAATTCTCCTGCCTTTTTGCGCGTAGTTGGTAAATCAATTATAAAGTTCGCCTAGCAGCGCATTCCGGGTCATAACTGTAAGCGTCGCAATTGGTCTGTGTGTCTGAATAAGGTATGAAATTGTCGAATTTATACTTGTAAGTACAGCAGCATTCAGTTTTGTTTTGGCAAGATTTCGGATTTCTTCGACACCTGGATAAGAACGCGTAGGTTCTATTGCATCAGCAACAAACAATAACTTATCCAACAAAGTCATTTCAGAACGGCCTGTTGTATGAAAGTATACAGCATCTAGAATTTCATTATCATCAATCCCAAACTGTGACTTTCCAAGGCAAGCCGCGACTGGGCCGTGCAAAAGCTCTGTAACTTTACAAAATTCACTTGGAATATTTGAGGTATCTGCAACCTCCTGTAAACGGTCTTTTTCCCATTCTCTTGCAATATCATGTAACCAGGCAGCTGTTTGTGCTTTCTGTACATTTACTCCATAATTCTCTGCTAAATCGGTAATTGCTGAAACAACACCTTTGACATGTTGCAACCTCCGAGCACTTAAGGCATCCTCTGCATATTTTTGAATTTCTTCTAATGCCCCCATATGTAACACTTCCTCTATTCTGCATCAATCGCGACCTCATTCATCCACAATAGAAGAACGCTGTCTGGTAAAAGCCCGCATACAGGTAATCCATTCTGCAATCGTTCTCGTATCCAGGTGGATGAAACATCTAGCACGGGCATTCGAATACACGTTGTCTGAATGCCAGGAAGCACCTTTTCGACATGATCAAGTGTCTCTTCATAAGGATACCCGGTGCGTGCAGCAACTAAAAACTCAACCATATCTACAAGCTTACTCGCTTCATGCCAATCTGCTAAATGTCCTAGGCTGTCCCCGCCAATCAAGAATTTGAACTGAGTGTCCGGAAACCAATTTCTACACGCGCGTATAGTATCAATTGTATACGATGGAACAGGCAATTGATTCTCAATTGGCATAACCTTAAGGCGAGGATACGGCTTAACAAGCAATTCCACCATTCGTGTACGGTGGCGAAGAGTATGTATCTTCTCGTTCAATTTGTGCGGAGGAGTTGGAGCCGGTACAAACCACACCTCATCCGCACCGACCTGTTCATAAGCAAGCTCCGCCATTGTTAAATGGCCAATATGCGGCGGGTCAAAAGTCCCGCCGAACAAAATGACAGATTTACTCAAGCCTTTGGCAGTACGATTTTCGGCTGTTCCTTTGCAGGTCGGTACAAAACGACCAGCTTTCCAATCGTCTGAATACATTGAGCGCCAGTCTCCTCTACTAACACCTCTGCAACTTCATCTCGTAACAGCGGACTCGATTCCATTACAGAAACCTTAACAAGCTCATGCGCTTCTAAAGCAGCTTCCATCTGTTCCAGAAATGTACCGCCAATTCCGTTCTTGCCAACCTGTAAAACAGGTTTTAAATGGTGAGCTAAACTACGTAAATACCTTTTTTGTTTGCCTGTCAACAATTGTATCGTCCTTTCGGCCACAGTATATCATATGGCCACTAACAAAATGCATCTTGCGCTTTTTGCTCAAAGCGTCTTATCCAGTACAAATTGCTTTGCAGCATTGTTCATAACTTCTTTCGGTGCTGGTTCAACAAACCACCACTCATATGCGCTTATACCTTGTCCCACAAGCATTGACAATCCATCTACAACTGTGGCGCCATTTTCTTTCGCAAGTTTCATAAAACGTGTTTCTAAAGGCCTGTAAACAATATCTTGCACGATTTGCCCCCTGTGAAATACAGTCCCGTCGGTAATAGGAGAATCCATTGTATTAGGCCACATCCCAATTGGGGTTGTATTGATTACAAGTTGGCTGTTGCGAACAATCTCATCACGTAATGCCCAATCGAAAATGTGCATCTCAAGGCTGCTTGAAAACCGCGAATGAAGATGATTCCTATTTTCACTATGGCGTGCGACCACCTCAAGCTGCACACGCGGCCGATATAAAGTCAAAGCTGCCGCGATAGCAAGCGCCGCGCCCCCCGCGCCAAGAATGGTTACACGAGTAATGTCATCCGTAAAATATGGAGCAATTGATGCCCACCAGCCCATCACATCAGTATTATGGCCAATATGTTTACCCTCGCGATCAAAACGGATCGTATTAACGGCTCCAGCAAGTTTCGCTTCATCTGTATGAAGTGGAACCCAGTTGAAGGCACCTGTCTTATGAGGAATCGTTACATTAATACCTAAAGCGCCAAGTGCGGCAAGTCCATCAAGAGCGGTAGAAAGAGTAGAAGGAGAAACAGCAAACGGTAAATAAACCGCATCCTTACCAGTTACCGCGAATGCCTGATTCATCATTGCAGGTGAAGCTGTGTGTGAAATCGGCCAGCCAATTAACCCGAGCAACAACTGTCCCATACAATCCCCCTCGCCATCACGGGTTTAAACAGTGCACTGATACACCTAAGATGTATTGCATTCATCCAAACCCACGTTCGCTTCATGAAAAGACTATACTACAATCTGATGGTATCTACACCCTATCATATATATATAAAATAGCCAGGTGTGCGGCATTACTCCTCACCTGGCTATCAAAACACTTGTTTTATATTTTCCAAACGTTATCAAAAAGTCCTGTCACCTCCGAAAATCTAGTTCAGCAACGAGATTTCCACCTGAGAGGCGCAAGGATACATCGTGTAAGTGGAACGCATCAAGGTCCGGATGTTCATCTCTAACATTACGGACACCGCGCTGTATTTCCGCCATTAATCCTTCGACTGAACACCGCCCGTCCGGAACTTGTTCATCTAATAAATGGACTATTACTCGACGCGTCATTCCTGACATATTACACACCACCTAGCAGTCGTTTGCTACTAGATGTATTCAGACTTAAATTGTTTATGCATTCGTTCGGCTGATATCTCCTATCAAACGGCGGCGCACTGATACTTCTACATTTCGAGGCACCCATAACCTTCCTTTTAGCTTATGTCCAAACACTGTTACGAAACCTAGACCTGGTATAACAAAATCAGCACCCTTACTCCCTGCCGTAAACCGTTTCGGAGAAACCCCTTTGTCAAAAGTCCCCCGTCGTTCTGGAATGGATACATCATAAGAAAGAAGCGGGCCAAAATTCTCCCTGCAGTCAGGACATGGAACTTGCAAAATGTCGTCAGCATGCGTCATTCCAATATACTCTGCCTTCTCTAATTTAGTACGATGAATAGGGACGTCATTGCTGACATAACAAACGATAGGTTGTCTTTCTCCAGAAATAAAATCAAATCGTACAAGAGCACCTATCCATAAACTTTGCAGAGGATTCAATTGAAATACACGCGGACGTAAGCGGCTTTGCGGAACGGCTCGTTTTAAACATGCCGGACACAATGCATCTATCATTCGATTGCCATGGATAAGTCCTGGTGTATCAACAAATGTGATAATCCTTTCATCCAAAATTGGGATCTCGACCATCGTCAAACCAAGCGTGGTACCTGGCATCCGTGAAACTGTAAAAGACGGCTCCATCTCAAAAGCTTGCAAAATTCGATTTAAGAATGTTGATTT
>JAKADF010000318.1 GCA_021820805.1 Bacillota bacterium | reverse complement strand
ACACTTCACAGAACTTTTGATTCGCAAACACGACATTCCCATCCGTGTCTGTAATCACAATAATTAAAACTTTGTCTAAGGCATAATTTATCTCACTTAACCGATTAAGTGCTGTCTGAATATCGTAAATCGTTTCTCTCAGCATATTCCCACGTCCTTCACCCGTATCACTAAAGAGCAGCGATACAAATGATAAGCATCATATCTTTATTCCCTACGAATAGAAATATGCCTTAGATAGATAAACAGAAACTTGACCTTGATCAATGTAAATTAAAAAATACCATGAATTCCACCAGACACACAAAGTCGTGTTCCATAATATTTGTGGCTGGAATTCACAAAATCGGGAATCTTACTTTTCATATGGACCGAATTTACTAAGCCGATGAGTGGTGAACATTGTGGCAGTAAGCCAGATAAATGGAATTTCTATATATTACGAAGTTAAAGGGCAAGGAACACCAATTTTTTTCATTCACCCACCTGTTCTCAGTAGTATTAGCTTCTACCATCAGATAGAAGGTTTGTCTGATGACTTCATGACAATTCGATTCGATATTCGTGGACATGGAAGAAGCGGCCCGTCCAAAGTGCCCCTGACATATCCTCGTATTGTCGAAGATATTAGACAGTTGATGGACCTTTTAGAAATTAAAAAAGCATATCTTTGCGGTTACTCTACGGGCGGTTCCATTGCGCTTGAGTTTCTATTGACGTATCCCGAGAAAGCACTTGGCGGTATTGTCGTTGGGGGTATATCTGAGGTACATGATTTACGTCTTGTAGGACGAATTTGCTTGGGTATTACTCTTGCCAAACTCTGGGCAATACAACCACTCGCTTTATCCTTGGCCTGGAGCAATTCTGATTCACAAGACCTGCGCTCGAAAACATTCAAGGATTCTAAACAGGGTAATCCACTTAATGTGGAACAATATTATCGGAGTAGCTTGCACTACAATTGCACAGATCGTCTTTCATCAGTTCATTTACCTGTTTTGTTGGTGTACGGGGCGAAAGATAAAGAATTTCATTCTTATGGACATCTTTTACATAAAAATTTACCCCATAGCGAGCTACTTATCATTCCAAATGTTAAACATCAAATTCCCACAAAAGCAAGTAACAACTTAAACGACTGTATTAAGCAGTTTATTAACACTCACAGCCTACAGCCCAATTAAATGCAAAAACGAAATGACCCCAATCATACCAAAGGGACACCAAATTTTATATCCGCCATATCGATATTTATAGCGTGTACGAAGATGCTACCTGCATAAGATCTAGATGATCTACTCCTATTACTCCGGATCATGTCGAATTGAGCTACCCAAAAGCTTAGTAAACAAAGTGCATCTGCATATATACTTATACTCTCATTTTTACCCATTATAGTGACCGCATATGTAAATTTGACGGAGGTGCCATTTTGGGTCCAAGACACAAGGATTTTCATGAAAATCGCAATAGACATATCCACGTGTGTCCTCCAAATTCCCCATTAGAGTATATGGATCATTGGATACCACTGACTCCACTGGAGCAAATGGAGCGTACAGATTATGACGTAATAATTGTAGGCACAGGCGCGGGCGGAGGTGCCGTCCTATGGCGGCTTTGTGAAAAATGGAGGAAAATCGGAAAACGTATCGCTGTTATCGAACGGGGAGACCTGTTGCTGCCTACACATGCAATAAACTTACCTACATTAAATTACGAACGTATGATGCGAGTTATGGAAAACCCCAAATTTAAACAACCAGTTTGCAGGAATTCTTTGAACTCAAAAGTTCCATTAGATTTTGCACAGTATTTCGCATTTGGCGGTAGAACCTTGTTTTGGGGAACTGGTAGTCCTCGTTTACATCCGTCAGATTTCCAATTCTGGCCATTTACATATCAAAAGCTTGCACCTTACTACAAAATTGCCGAACAGTTGTTAAGTGTAAACCGTTATTTTACAAAAGGCTCCCTTATCCAACAAGTACTCCTAAATCGCCTCCGTACTATCGGCTATCCTGAGGCCACAGACTTCCCTTTGGCCATCGATTACGATTTCAGGAAGGATGGTTTAAACTTAAGTTCTGTGTTCAGCTCAATTAATCTTTTTGCCTACGCCTTAAATACAGGAACATTTGACTTAGCTGTAAATGCACGTGTCGTGCAAGTCCTCACTGACAACGGGGTGACCAAAGGTGTAAAAGTCCTTACTCAAGACCAGAAATCCTATGTTATAACAGGAAAAGTGGTCGTACTCTCAGCAAGCACCCTGGAAAACCCCCGTATTCTCCTCTGTTCAGGCATTCAGAATGAATCCATTGGAAGGTACTTAGTAAATCACTCAAGCGTCGGGATTGAAGGGCGAATCACCAATAACCAGGTTCAAGTAGGAAATATAGCAATTTTAATTCCACGAACGAACGAGAGGCGATATCAAGTAGAGATATATACGTACCAACCTTATGAATATGCCGGGGACTCTAATGTTGAAATTGAAAAACACCTAAAACAAGGCTTGAAGATTTATATGCAAAGTTTTGGTGTCGTCGAAGCACGATATGAGAACAGCGTTTCCCTCAGTACAAGTCAAGTGGATGAATACGGAATTCCCAAATTGAACGTACAGTTTACTTTCAGTGAACATGATTTAAATACAATACAGCAAATGTTTTCTTCAATACAGCATCAAGCGAGTGAATTAGGGATAGTTTTAAAAAAACCTCTATGTCTAAAACCTCCAGGCAGTGATTCTCATGAGTCGGGAACCTGTCGAATGGGAACAGATCCTAAGTTTTCTGTAACGAATCAATATGGCGAGCTTCATCAGGTTTCTAATTTGTTTGTGGCTGACAGCAGTGTTCTCCCATATATAGGAGGAGCTAATCCCGTTCTAACAATTTCTGCAGTGGCGATTCGGACAGCAGACTATATACTTCATCTATTAAAAAATTAAGTCAAAACCATACCCTCTTCTAAACTGATAATACGAGTCGACTTCGAGATATCACTTAATATGTTCCAATGACGTTTCAACTGTAACGTTATGAAAGTAGTTTGTTTGCAATCCATCATCTCCGGTACATTTTTTCGTATCTAAATTGGCATCCTTTTTTTGTTGGGCAGAATGAAATAGAATTTTCCGGAGAAAGAGAGTAAGCATGAGACAAGGACCGACGACCTTCTTTGAACAGACAGTTATTATTTGGAAAAATGCATTCGGATCCGCAACAGCATGGGAGATTGCACGCATAACTGGGTCAAATCACCCCTATCTTGCACCACTTACATTAATTCTCTGTCTACAAGCAACTGTTGGACAATCACTGCGTTTTGCTTTATACCGATCTGCTGGTACTGTGCTAGGTGTCCTAATGATTGGTTTTTTTGCAAAGAATATTCCTCTTACTGCATGGGCACTCGGTATTGCACTGTTGATTAGTATGACACTGTTGAAAATATTCCGTCTAAATGACCAATTGATTAATCAAGTTACTCTTAGTATCTTGTTTGTTTTGTATTTTGAAAATCAATCGACTGGCTACGCATGGGACAGGGCAAAAGATACCTTAATTGGCGCTGCTGTCAGCGTACTATTTGTTATATTTCTATTTCCGCCTAATGAGCTAAAAAAATTGGAACAAGCTATCGACAAGTTTGTTCCATACTTTGCAGGTACAGCAAATCTTGTCGCCAATGCTTTACACCAGAATCGGTTGTACACAGCTATAGACCCGAGTGGGCTAATTAATGCCTTATTCGACGAACTGCAACAGATGTCGCAATTATTAATCAAGATAAAGCAAGGTCTGTCTTTTCAACCGCAAAATCAATTAAAAACACAACAACTCGAGCAACGATTTTATGCCATACGGGACGCCTGTATACACTTTACCGCTTTAACTCGAACATTAAGTCAAGCTATGACATCAGAGGAGCGAGAACAATGGAGTAATAGAATCCACAGCCTTGCGACTGTAATTCCAGCATTTATTTATGAAGAAGCACCAGCGCCCCAACAATCGGTCACTGAATCTTCTTTACTAGTGTTCCAACCAGATGTTGCAAATCACGAGCTAAAACAACTTCTGGCATCACTTAAACGCATTTAACCTTCATCTTTTGCCTTATTAATAGACGCGGCTAATTTGACCGCATTCCCAATCTCTTCGTAACTTGTGCACCTGCAGATGTTTGACTCTAGCCATTCCTGTATAATTTGGTCATTTATCTCACTGTGATTTTGAATCATCGCATGTGCGTTCATTATGAATCCTGGAGTGCAATACCCGCATTGAAATGCAAAGCACTTTGCAAAGGCATGTTGGATTGGCGTATGCTTTAGCCCTTCGATAGTTATGATATCTTTCCCCGCTGCTTCTATCGCCAGCATAATACAAGATTTGTACGGTGTATTGCCTACAATAACAGTGCACGCTCCACAATCTCCATTTTCACAGCCTGGTTTAACTCCTGTCAGTCCGAGTCGCGTTCGCAGGACATCCAGTAATGTGTCTGCAGGTCGAATCTCAGTTATGCAGTCTTCCCCGTTTATGTGGAGTGTGAATTCTTTTTGAGGTCACTAATTTTGCAGAAGAGGGACAGTGTTGGGGCTGGGAAGAATGAGAGTAGGTGGGTGGAGTAGATAAATGCCAAAAGCAGCAGCTAAGGAAGAGCAAGAGAAGGAGAAAAGGCATTGCTCCTTCTATCCCCATTAAGCAGAGTAGATACAGAGATTAAAAAGAACCAAACCATCACTCACTGTCACTGAATAACAGAAAGGACATCCCTTCACTCCAACAAAAAGTAGGAAGGATGTCACCTCAGGAAAGAGGGCTCTTGTTTA
>JAKADF010000317.1 GCA_021820805.1 Bacillota bacterium | reverse complement strand
TTTTATTCAAAACTGAATAATAACCATTCAGTTTTGAATGGTTATTATACTACTCATAAATTCTCCTCGTTTTTTTCTTTAGCTTGGAACAACTTCTGATAACGTCGGCTGACGGTCGGCTGGCTCACTCCGAGAACTTCCGCAGCCTTCGTAATGGTTTTATATCTCGACAAAGCCATATGGATCAGCTGGGATTCGGTCAGGTCAATGGCCTTCTGCAGCGGGATAATGGAATTTACCTGCACAGGTTTTATGGCTGCCTTTTTCTTATGAAGAAATTCAGCCAGTTTATTCGCTGTAATCAGAGGAGACGATGTGACGGCCATCGCTCTTTCAACGACATTTCGAAGTTCACGAACATTGCCGGGCCATTCATACGCATTCATGGTTTCGACAGCGCCTTCTGAGAAACGTTTATTCATTGAAAACTTTTGATTGAAATAGCGAGTAAAGTAGTAAATGAGTGGTTCAATATCTTCGATCCGTTCTCGCAAAGCTGGAACATAAAGAGGGATGACGTGCAGACGGTAAAAAAGGTCCTCCCGGAATGTGCCCTCTTGAACCATCTCTTCCAAATTTCGGTTAGTTGCAGCGATGATTCGCACATCCACTTGCATTGGACGCGACGCACCCACTTTCAGAATTTCCTGTTCCTGAATTGCACGAAGCAGCTTCGCTTGAAGCTCCAACGGAATCTCTGCAACCTCGTCTAAGAATAGAGTGCCTTTATCCGCTAGTTCAAAATATCCTTTTTTTCCTTGCCTAAGTGCCCCTGTAAAAGCGCCTTTTTCATAACCGAAAAGTTCACTTTCAAGCAAGGAGCTGGGTAGAGAAGAGCAATTGATTTTTACGAACGGCTGATCTGCTCGATTGCTGTAATGATGAATTGCGTTCACGATGAGCTCTTTTCCCACACCAGATTCACCATAAACCGTTACGGTGGACTCAACCTTCGCGATCCGCTCAACTCTCTCCATCAATTCCCGCATCCGTTCTGACCGAAACACAACCCTTTTTTCAGAAGCAAGCTGGAACTTCTGTAAATCCTGAATCTCCTGCTTGTATCTTTCCGTCTGCTGCTGCGCCCGCTTCAATTCATTTTCAAGTTCGGAAACCTCTGTGATGTCGCGTGATGCAATCACGATACGCTCAATTTTCTTATTTCGATTGAATACCGGATTGCCTACGGCAAGAATTGTCCTCCCAAATCGGTTTTTTTGAATCACAGATACCTTCTTTTTCTCATCGAGTACCTTTCTTGTCACACTCGGTTTGAACCATCCCTTTTTTTCAAGCTCAAGAATATTCATGCCAATGACCTGCTTCGGGCTGATTCCCCACAGGTTCAGCATGCTTCGCATCGATACGCGAACAACAGTTCCTCGCGAATCGACGACAAGAATCTCGTCGTATACCGAATCGACAATCGCCTCAAGATCAGCTGTCAATTCCTTGACATCATCTGATAGCCGCTGCCTCAAATACTGGATCTCCGCATTGTTATGGTCAATCCAGCCAATAATCTTGTCCTCTTCGTTTTGTACCAAAAGATAATTATAAGCAAGCACGTTTTCCGTCAACATTTGGCCTTCGCTTGTGACAGTAAAGTCTGGACTAAACTCCGCAATACTGTCCATATTTTCAACCTGAATGAACAAATCTTGCCTGTCACAAATCCCAGTCGGAACGCCAGAATTCACAAAAACTGCTATCCGAGCACCTTTTTCTTTCATCAATCTAACTGCTGTTCGTACCGTAACCTGCTCCTCAACAAAAACGAGGTCAGTATAAAACTCCCCTAAAGGCGCCATTGTCATATTTTCTTCAACCCCAAAGTTTCCATGTCACCAAATTCTAGTCGGTATGTCCAGTATAACCCATGGACTCTGATTCACTCTAAGGCGGCCGACACAAAGGATGTTTGCATTTCAGCTCTGGAGCATTTCGGAAGGAAGGTATGCAAAGCGAAGGGCAGCAAGTATTCAGTCAACTGTATGAGTCATCGTCCGTTTTGGCGTAGATATCAAACAGTCCCCAGATCTCTTCTAATCTCGTTAATTCATCCATTGTATTAGCATATAGATCCTGAGACATTCGCCGAATAATGGCTTGAAGGAGTGCCAACGGTGCGACCAAAGAGTCCATATAAGAGGCAATCCCTGTTGGACAGTAGAATGCCTTTGTTGCATATTTGGCGAGGGGCGATGAAGGATAATCTGTGATTATGTATGCCGGAACCTTCTTTTGATGCAAATATTGCATACTGTTCACAGTGAATCGGCTGTACCTGGAGAAGCCAATACCGATAGCGGCATCGTGATCAGAATCAATTCGTGCAAGGGAATCGAGGGTTCTTGGCTCGCCGGTAATGAGAAGTGTATCCTTACGCAAAAAGTTAAGATAGAACTGGAAAAAGAGACCGAGAGAAATCGTACTGCGTGCACACACAATTCCAATTTTGTTGCACCTCAACAAATGATTCGCGCATGCATCCAGTCCATCAATATCCAAATTGTCAAGAAACATCTGAAGGTTTTGGATATCCTCTTCAACTGACTGGGACAAGACATCATCACTACGATCGCTTTTAATGGAAAGAGATCTCTCCAGTCGTTCCTTCGTAGTTAAACGCATGCGTACAACGGATTGCAATTGCCGAGACAGCTCTGGAAATCCACTATACCCGGCTGCACGTGCCAATCGCGTTACGGTTGCATCGCTGACATGTGCCGCACGTGCAAGTTCTGCCACATTGTAAAAAGCAGCGGTTTCCGGATCCTTTAAAATCACATCAACAATTTGTTGGTGTGAGGCACTTAAGGTTGGATATATATCAGTTAAGCGCTTTAAAATAATTGGCGAATCAGACACTTTACGCCCATCCTTTCAATGACACCCTATACATGTTCATTTTAAAGGAAGTGGACCCCATGTCTACAAACTAACTGCAAGTCATCGGGTCCACTGTACGTCCTTCTTCAACACTCTCCTATGGTTTCTACCATATAACCCATTTTACCAATTAGCGGTCTTAATCCGCTCAGATCTTGTACAAATCCTACAATAAGTTCTTTAGAGCAGAGAAACTGCGTTCAAATGCTTCTAATGTATGGGTGACGGCAACATGGTCGTGAGCTGTGCACATAGAGAATCGGTTGTAAGGTTTTGAAAATACCCCATGCTCCATAAGGTAGAAATCAAGCTTACCGCGCAATTTCTGATGCCTTTCAGACTTTTCAGCTGAAACGACAGTAAGAGGAGACGTCTCATCTGTGAAAGCTTCATCCGAAAATACGACATTAAAGATAGTACCTGCGCCGACCGTGTGTACTGGGAGGCCATACTCTGCAGCAAGTTTCTCGATATTACTGCGCAGATCTGCTGTTGTTTTCAGCAGAGCGTCATAGTTTCCATTTTTCTGCAAGTACTCGATGGTTCTGAGCCCTGCGAGGAGGGAAACTGGATTTCCGTTGAATGTACCGCTGTGGAAGACGATATCGTTTAACACATGAGATCTCGTTGGTGATGCCAATTCGAGAATCTCTTTTTTGCCGCCGACGGCGCCAACTGGGAACCCCCCACCAAGAACCTTGCCAAGTGCGGTCAAATCTGGTTTCACGCCGTAGTATTCCTGTGCCCCGCCAAGTCGTATGCGAAACCCAGTCTTAACTTCATCAAAGACAAGTACCATACCGAGTTCCTCTGTAACGGCACGTATGCGCTGCATGAATGTTTTGTTAACTGGGATATATCCAGTCTGCAATGGTTCCATAATGACAACGCCGATTTTTTCTTTATTTTCTCGCAGGATTTGTTCGCATGCATCAATATCATCAAAAGGCAACAACTCAGTATTATCGAGATAGTAATCCGGAAGTGCCAGCGACTCTGCCGTCTTGGTCATGTTTTCCTCCGAATTTATCTTTGCGTGGGTGTTGATGAGAACGTGTTCATGTCCTCCATGATAATGGCCGGCAAATTTCGCAATGGATGGCTTACCTGTATACGCCATACCAAGTCGAACCGAAAGCAATGTCGCTTCAAGGCCTGAGTTTGTAAAGCGGATCTCCTCAATGCTCGGGTAAAGCGAGCAGATTTTTCCAACCATTTCTAATTCAAGAGGATGCGGCACTCCGAAGGTGGACGTTCCGTAGATATCCCACACTTCATTTATAGCATTCTTCACTACAGGGTGGCCGTGACCGAGTATAAGTGCCCCAAATGAAAGGAGATAGTCGACATAATCATTTCCGTCCAAATCTTTCAGCCATGCACCTTTTGCAGACAGAAATGACAATGGATAGGGTTCATAAAATTTGATATTTCCTTGTACGCCTCCAGGAATTACCTGTTCCGCTTTTTCATAAGCCATCTTAGATTCGGCTGTTTTCTGCCCATAATGTACCCCTTCGTTCATGAAGGTACCTCCTTTTTTCAAGTTAATACAAATCCGAGTATACTCGATAAAATTATTATTGCACATATTAATATGTTGTGTAATGATAATTTCATTAGTCTTAAAATTCAGTTTAAAGAGGAGGGTACCTATTGGATAAAGGAAAACTTCGAAGAGAATTGAGCCTGTTGGATCTCACGCTCATGGGTGTGGGGTCAATCATCGGTTCAGGTTGGCTATTTGCAGCTTGGAAGGCAACAAAGGTTGCCGGTCCTGCAGCCATATGGTCATGGATCATTGCAACTGTTGCTGTACTCATAATCGCACTTGTCTATGCTGAATTGGGAGGAATGTTACCTCGATCCGGTGGAATCATTCGTTACCCGCAATACTCACACGGGTCACTCGTTGGCTTCCTGCAATCTTTCGCAGGAATGCTTGGATTTTCAACCGTCATT
>JAKADF010000316.1 GCA_021820805.1 Bacillota bacterium | reverse complement strand
ATAGAGCGACCAGTGAATAAGCGGGAGCGGATGTATGAATGTTAAAATCATGGCCAGCCCGAAAATCATTCCTGGAAGAGCATACGGCAAACTTAAAATGATTCCAACAAACTTGCCAAACAGCGAATTATTCTTAGAGAACGTATTTACTGCAATCGAACCGACGATGCTGCAGGCCACGCCCGTAACAAGCGCCATCTCGATACTATTGCGAAAAACTAGACCAGTCTGCCCGAAATTCTGGATTGCAGTCCAAAAGTCGCTGAGTGACATTTTTGAAAGTGGTGCTCCTACTGCAGGCAGCAAGGCTGTAATCACTAGCAATATGAATGGAATCACGACAGTGGTCAATAATATTAGAACGAACAAAGCCATACCAATAATGGATACAGTCAAATTATTGCCTCGAAGACCTCCCGATTGACCGGAAGAGTAGTGATACGCACGCCGCGATGCAAGCACTTCAAGCAGCATAATAAGTCCCGAAATAACACCTGCAATTACAGACCAAGCTGCCGCACTTCCAAAACCACCGGAGAACAATGAGTTGGTGATCTCTTGGTAGATTGCGGTCGACAGGACCGTTACATGACCTGGAATCCCAATGAAAGCTGGAATACCAAAATCATCCGCGTTAGTTACAAACGCAAGCAGTCCCCCATTTAAAATTGCTTGCCATCCCAGAGGAAAAATAATATACCGAAATACAGTGAAGGTGGACGCACCACTGCATCTGGCAGCTCTCAAACTATCAACAGGGATCTGCGACAATGCTGCGTAGGTTAACAGGTAGACAAACGGATAGTGAATGAGCCCAAGGCTGAAAATAAGGCCGCCCATTCCAAAGAAATGAATTACCTGTGGATTTCCGTCAAAAATATGCAATAAAATTTTGTTCACAAACCCAATTGGTCCAAACATGAATTCCCACGCCAGCGCACTGATGTAAGATGGGATAATTAGCGGCAGGCTATTTGCAATATGAAACCATTTGACGTACTTCTCTGGCATTGATGCAGCAAGATAAGCCATTGGCGCACCAATCAGAATCGACAAGAGTGCGCCGCCAATAGAGCTTTCCAAAGTTGCACCGATAATTTTGAAAAATGACCCGTTATGGAACAATTGGGAATAAACGGACAGGGTCAGATGACCATGTCCGCTAATGCTATTCCAAATGAGGCTCACTAATGTAATACAGACGAGAAATACAGGAAGTCCAATGACTACAACCCTTGTAGCTTTGCCAAAACCCATCTGGTCGATTGCCCTCCCTCGAACTTCCGTACGCATTATTTCATAAGTCCGTCAAATTTCTTGATATCTTGTGCGCGATTATCTGCAAGTGTTTTAGGATCTACCGAAAGTACCTTATAATCACTGCTCGGCTTGAGTCCCGTCGGCGGTGTAACCCCGCCGCGAAGCGGAGCATAGCCCATCTTCACGCCGACCTCCTGTCCAGCTTGAGACAGCACGAAATCTTCAAATGCTTCAGCAGCTGCCTTGTTCTGGGTCGACTTTACGATTCCAATTGGTTCCGTGATAACCGGAAGGCCGGAAGTGGGATACACGAATTTCACAGGTGACCCCTTTTGGGCTGCATTAACAGCCATAAAGTCGACAATGATACCATAAGCATCCTGCCCATTCTCAACCGCAGTAAGTACACTGCCGTTTCCAGAGCCAACCACTAAACCATTTTTCTTAAGAGAAGTGAAATAATCCCAGCCAAAACCTGACGTTCTACTGAATACACCTGCAAAATAAGCAGCAGCACCTGAGAAATCAGGGCTAGGCATAATTACTTTTCCTTTTGCTGATGGGTCTAACAATGAACTCCAATCCGTTGGAGGAGTCTTAACCAAATTTGTATTATAGACAATACCCGTCGATAGAGCCTTCGTACCTACAAAGTCGTATTTTGGATCAATGAATACAGAAGGAATGTTACTGTCCTCTGGCGATTTATACGAAAGCAGCATGTCCTGATCTTTTAATTGTACAAATGTTGGCTGGTCCGCCAGCAGTAAAACATCTGCCTTTACGTTCCCTGCCTGTTTTTCTGCCATAAGTTTCGCAATGACCTGCGTGGTTCCTGAACTGAAAATATTAACCTTTACGTTAGGATACTCTTTCTCAAACGCATTCTTGTAAAGTGTCGCGTCTTGGACAGGCTCCGATGTATACAGTGTAATGGTTCCGCTTACATTTTTAGCAGAACCTGAGCCTTGTGTCGAACTGCTAGTATTGCTAGTTGAACCGCTAGTATTCCCATTATTCGAAGCGGTTGATGTACCGCATGCACTTATAGCTGCCATTGTCGCTGACATAAGCAGCACAGTTCCAATAGTGGTGAGAGATTTCCTCGATTTTTTCATCACTATTCCCCCCAAAAACTCTTTTATTTGATCTTTTCTAGTACAGAATCTCGTAGATTTTGCTACCTTATTTTACACTGCTTTAGCTCAATCGCCAGGCTACAGCCCCCTTTAACATATGTTACACTTCGTATCAAATGTACTAATGTGTAAATATTATAGTAATTTATAACGGATGTCAATAATCAAGCATCTGCGGATTCCGAGAACTATTTTCCTTTGTTTTTACTCGTAGAGTTCTAGAACAGACAGAACATCTGCATTATTCCTGAGTACAGCATGGAAGATTTTCAGATGGAATCGAGGTTAATGGGAAAGTCCTGTTGTTTTATTGACCCTCTTTGACGATAATCTTCATGATTCGATTGGCAGCCATATCCACTCTGTCTGCCGCGTTGCTCAAGTGACGATATATCTCACGCAACATGATGAGTTTATGGATGTCGAGCTCACAAGAAAGGTTTGCAATTCCTCTCCGGTAGATACCTTCAATTTTGTTTTCCAAGGATTTCGCGGCAAGTGCACATGACAGGCACAATTCGTTATTAGATCCTAGGTTCTCTATAGAATCCACCAAAATCTTAACAGCTTCATATAATGATTTCACCATATTAATAATGGTTTCATCCGGCGTAATTCGGTATAAACGAATCTCCTTAATAGCATTCTCGCTGTAGTCCGCAATATCATCTATAGCTTGGGAGAGGTCATGTATGTCCTCTCGGTCAAAAGGCGTGATCATCGTTGAGATAAGATTCATCATGATTTCCTGGCGAATATTATCGCCTTCATGCTCCAAATTCGATGCATTCTCTGCCAATTGTTCACGCCGATTTGCATTCTCCTCGGCCACATATTCAGAAAGGATACCGCACATGTCCTTTGAAACTTCACTAGCACGTTGAAGAAGAATTCGGAAAGAATCCGTTTTTGTTGTAAAAATTTTTTTCCAGCCAATCATGTTTTTTCACCTCCTGAAGTCACCCTGGACTACATCACCAATGAACAATCATCATACATGCAAAACATGCAACAAGTGCTGCTGGAAATGTCAGACCCCACACCATAATTACTTTTCTAACCATAGACCATCGAATCTTCCGAGGTCCTGAAGCTACACCTAATCCGAATAAACTTCCATCTGTTGTCTGCGTTGTACTGACTGGCAGCCCGAGTAAGGCAGCGACAATTACAGTAAAAGCCGCAGAAGCCTGAAGGCTTACCGTATGCAGCGATCTCATGCGAAAAATATGATGACTGACTGTATTAGCAATACGAAGACCGCCAACAACGAGGCCCATTATCCAGAACAAAAGTGCCAATAGAATTTCCCACAATGAAACATGATAATTGATGGAGTGAACTCGCATCATAACGAATAGTGCCAAGAGACCAACCGCTTTTTCTTGATCATTTGCTCCATATGCGAGACCTTGCAAGCACACCGTTATATATTGAAAATTCGCAACCTTTTTGTGCATTGACCCGGACATCCGCTTTAACAAAAACCAAAAGACCTTAGCGACCAAATAAGAAATAAGGAACCCAACTACGATGGAACCGAGCATACCGAGTACAATCTTAGCGACACCCATCCAGTGAATCAGGCCGTACTTCCCATCTGCAAAAGCTGCTCCAATCATCCCGCCGCAAAGTGCAATCGTCGTGCTTGACGGAACTTTCATCAGCCAACTTATTCCCAGAATCAAGAGCGCAGAGAACAAGGAAATTCCGAGCAGCCCCATCCCAGCCTGTTCAAAATTAACTACTTCCACCGCGATTGTATGCGAGACGGCTGTACCAAACATCAGAGGACCCAGACCAATGCAGAGAATCAAAAGGATAATGGACCACCGCGCTGGAACCTGACGGGATGCCAGGAATGTTCCGACCAAGTTGCCTCCATCGTTAATACCGGAAATCCCAGCAAACAGGATTATCATAAGTACAGTTAAGAGTTGTGTTAGTTCCATGGAGCACACCTTCTGACTTTGCCTTCTTTTTAATCGCCCGCCCCCTGCGCGATTTTTCCATCATCTTAGGTATAGTTACTAGCCGCGCGATTCTGTATATTTTGTCAATTCGATATTGCCCCACCTTCCTTCCCTTTCACACCCAATCTCATGTCCTTATAGCTAAAAAGTTTCATATACTGTTTACACATGTTCCAGTACGTATCATATGTAAACAATCACTAGTTTACCTTAATCTCTGTTTTTGTCAATACAATGAAATATTTTTGGACAAGTAGTTTAAAATCATATTAGTTAAAGCAAGATTAATTATGTTAGGGGCCGGGGTTTTGTGTCATCATCACTAACCGCGAAACAAAAACTGCTAAATTGGTATTTTGACAAGCTTCAACTAATTCCGAGTTCCGACCCGGAACAATTTTTGGATGATTTAACAAAAAGGCATTGAGAAAACATCCATCAGCCGTGATGAATTCTTGAAATATGCTTGGGAATGGAAAGAAAAATACGGTGGTATCATCTTGAAGCAATTGGAAAAACTAGGAGCTTCATGTGATTGGG
>JAKADF010000315.1 GCA_021820805.1 Bacillota bacterium | reverse complement strand
GTCTGCCGGGGTTGCTGCGGCGGCTGGGGCGGCTGGGGTTGCCGGGGCGACTTTGGCAGTAAAGAGCCGGGCGAGCGCATCGGATCCACCACAATAGGGACTGTTTTAGCAGTAAAGAGCTAGGCGGCATACCAGGCCTGCTGGAATAGGGACTGTTTTGGCAGTAAAGAGCCGAGCGAGCGCACCGGCCTGCAGGAATAGGGATTGTTTTGGCAGTAAAGAGCTACACGAGCGCATCGGATCCACCGCAATAGGGACTGCTTTGGCAGTAAAGTGCCGAGTGGACATACCCGGCCTACCGCAATAGAGGCTGTTCCAGCAATAAAGCATCGAACGAGGTACCTGCAGCCTTTAACTCATTCGGGGGAGTTAAGCTGTAAGTCAGGCTCAAGTGGGAAACAGTCGCGAGAAGTGCAGAAGGCAGCCGCAACAGCGGCTGCCTTTGAGAAAGGTACACGCCCCGCCACTCAAGCCAGGCAAGCACCGCCAGCACCGCCAGCACCAGCCAGCACCAGCCAGCACCAGTCAGCACCAGTCAGCACCAGTCAGCACCAGTCAGCACCGCCATGCCTGCTGCCCCTACATGTTACTACTTCCGATGCTCAGCCATGAATGATTCGATTTCTTCAACCGTCTTGATGATGCCCTTAGAGAGATTCTCACAACCGTTCTCGATTACGAGAACGTCGTCTTCGATTCGAATACCGATGGATTCTTCGGCAATGTATAACCCGGGTTCGACAGTAATTACGTAACCGGGGCGAATTGGCTTTGTATTGTCACCGACATCGTGAGTGTCAAGGCCCAGAGGGTGGCTGACGCTGTGGTAGTAGTATTCCACAACTTCCTCATCTTTTGAGATAAGGTTAATGGCCTTTAGTTCCCGAGCAAACACAGATTTTGTGACATTGTTCAGTTCTGCGAGTGTAATGCCTGGTCGAATCGCGTCGATTGTTTCTGCTTGTGCTTTGAGAACAATCTCGTAAATTGTCCGTTGACGTTCGGTGAATTTACCGGAGACTGGGAAGGTGCGCGTAATGTCTGCAGAGTAGTAGTTCCATCCGGCGCCTAGGTCTGCCAGGACGAGTTCGCCGTCTTCGATTTTGTGGTCATTTTCCACGTAGTGGAGAATCGTTGCTCGTTTGCCGCCAGCCATAATAGTGCTAAAAGCGTGTTCTTTCACGCCTCTTGTTTTTAGAGCATGGTTAAATTCTGACTCCAGTTCGTATTCCATCATACCTGGGCGTGCTGTGGCAAAAATGTTTTCAATCCCCGCTTTTGTAATTGAGATTGCTTTGCGAATTTGTTCAAGTTCGTAATTTGCTTTAACAGTACGCAGGTTACCGAGGAATGGGTAGATATTATGTATTGATAAATACGGATACTTTGCACTCATTTCCGAAGAGAAACGGTGTGCCTTTGATGGTGGCGCGTTAAAATTCGGTTGTTCTAAGTCTAGATAGAGATGTTCAAATAATCCGTTCAACAATAAGCGGGTCAGGTGGTTGTCAAATGTATCTACAAACAAGACCTGCTCGATGCCTGATTTTGCTTGTGCTTCTTCTGGCCGCAGCCGGATGCCTGTCCATTTTTCGACAAGCGGATCTGGACGTTCAATGAATAATGTTTGAGTGACTTTTCCGTTTTGTTTGTTGATGAGAAGAATCATCTGTTCTCTGTCAAGACCGGTTGCATAGTAAAAGTTGCGGTTAATAGAAAAAGGGTACTGTTGATCTTTTGAACGGTATGGAGCTTCACCAGCAAATAAGATGCAAAGGGCGTTATCTGGCAGCATGTCCCCAATTTGTTGTCGTGTTTTCATCGTGAGTTCTTTATCCAAGTTATTTCCCGCCTTTCTAGAACGATGCCCAATCAAATGTTCCAATCGAAATAATCCAATTTAAATGCTCTCATCCAGAGATTTCTAAGCTTTAATCGTTCCCGCCCTAAGATGTTCTCGTCATTGCCCGTTCGTCAATACTTGCCCATCAATGCCTGCTTTCCTTCGGCTTAAAATCTACATATCCATCTTCAATGCCGCGCACCAAGGCTTCCGCGGTGGCAATATTGGTGGCTACGGGCACATTGTGTACATCGCACAGACGCAGAAGTGCTGAAATATCAGGTTCGTGTGGTTGGGCTGTGAGTGGATCGCGCAGGAAAATTACGAGATCCATTTCATCCTCGGCAATTTTGGCACCGATTTGCTGGTCGCCTCCGTACGGGCCGGATTGGACACGATGAATATTAAGCCCTGTGGCTTCTGATATCCGTTTGCCTGTTGTTCCCGTTGCGAATAAAGTTGCTCGCTCTAAAATGTGACGATAAGCAATCGCAAAGTTCACGATAAGTTCTTTTTTTCGGTCATGCGCAATCAAAGCAATATTCATAGGCAAATCTCCTTGTATATAAAATGGATAGCCTTACCTCATAGTAGCGCAAAACGTCGTGCAGTAAAAATGTCATTTCGAAGATGAAGCCCGTAATCTATGTAAAAACATTACCTGGGCAATAAAAATCGACAGTTCTATCTAACTATCGACATATTGAGCTATAGGATACAAGTCTGATTAACCACCATGGTTCATACAACAAAAGAGAGGGGGTGTTTTTTTAATGCGTGTTCAATTTCGTCAGGTGTACCAAGCACCGCAGCAAATGGTATGGGCTTATTTACACGATCCCGATATTCTATCAAGGGCTTTGCCCGGGTGTAAGAAATTGCAGAGAGCTGGAAAAGGCCATTTTCTTGTGGAGATGGGCCTTGATGTTGGGCCAGTAAAAGGAACGTTTACGGGTACGGTTGATTTGCTTGAACTTAACGAGCCCAAACAATATCGGTTGATACAAAAAGGTAAAGGTAAACCTGGCGAACTTCTGGCAGATGCAATGGTGTATCTTACGCCTGTGAGTAAGGGTACTGAAGTGAGATGCGATGCACAGGTTGAGGTGACTGGGATGATGGCGTCCCTCGGGCAGCGCATTATGGGCGGGGTTGCAAAGTTGCTTTTGAGTCGATTTTTCAAAAATGTGGAGTCTGAAATGCATAATGCAGCAACTAGACCATAGAGGAAGACCATAGAGGAGGTTAGTGTAAAGTGGAGAAAATAGAAAGTAAGTTAGCCGTAATTGTTTATCAGATGTTCGCTGTTAGTTGGAAAATGGGGGAATGGAAGTATGACACTGCATCCATTCATGTATGAACGGGCCCAGTCACCACAACATGCTATCGAATTGTTGCAAAATAACGCGAATGCAAAACTGATTGCTGGCGGGCACAGTTTGATGCCGCTTATGAAGATGCAGCTTGCCCCGCCGTTTAAATTAATAGATATCTCCGGACTTCCCGAACTGCAGGGTATTAAGTTGGAGGGCCATCACATTGTGGTTGGTGCTCTATCCACACCAAGAGATATCGTTATAAACCCGCTTGTTAACATCTACATCCCAGCTCTCGCGGAAGCAGCAAAACAGGTTAGCGATTCAAAAGTCCATGATACCGGAACGATTGGCGGGAATTTGGCATATGCAGATCCGGCATCTGACCTTCCAGCAGTTGCGCTTGTCTATGATGCAGCACTTACTGTACTTGGGTCAGAAGGTACGGAGACGTTGTTTTGTGAGGACTTTTACTTAGGTCCGCTTCTCACAGCTTTACCTGAAGGCAGCTTAATTTTGTCAGTTTCATTTGGTATTCCCCCTAAAGGTGCAAAGAGTATCTTTATTAAATATTCTCACTCTGATCCTGAGTACGCGGTTATTGGTGTTGCAGCAGTCATTGGAGTGGATGAAAACCAAGTGGTCAATTATGCACGAATCAGCATATCAGGAGCTGCAGACACGGCTTACAGAGCAAGGGCGGTGGAACATGCCCTCTTGAATAAAGAGTTCTGCGAAGAATCCATTTTACACGCGAGTGAGTTTGCTGCAGATGATGGCGGACCTATTGGTGAATTATTCGAATCTGTTGCAGAACGAAAAAAACTGTGTACGCTTTTTACAGCAAATGCGTTAAAAGAAATTCAAAAAAGAAGTGATTTGAATGAATAGTGAACCTAGGGTAAGAGATTCAAGCAGTTTTTATGGAAATGAGGGCGTATCTGTTTAGGCTTTTACGTTTGGCACAAGACTATCACTAGTCACACATTTACAGCTCGTTTTCACAGAAAGATATGTGGAAACAACAGAGGCATAGGGAGTTCACAGAATGGTTGGACATAACCCAAGGTGACATGCATTGAATATGTTAGTGGGGTGAGTTTTGATGCTGGACATTGTGGAAGCCTTACGGTCTTGCCTAAAAGATAAGCAAAAGGCAGTTCTCGCAACAATTCTCTTAGTTGAAGGGTCATTCTATCAGCGAGACGGAGCACGATGCTTAATTCAAGAGGATGGCACCATCATCGGAATTGTCAGCGGCGGTTGTGTTGAAAAGGACTTATATGAATACTCAAAGGATGTTTTGGAGTCAGGTGTACCAAAGCAGGTTCAGTATGATTTTAAAAAAGAAGATGAGTCCATCACTGGTTTAGGATTATCGTGTGATGGAGAGATAACGGTATTGTTGCAACCGGTTGATCCCGTTAATCATAAAAAAGAAGTTGAAATGATGCTTAGTCTGTTTGAACGCAGACATTCTACAGAAATAAGATATTTTTGCGGAACTGTTATTGAAACGGATAATGACGAGAAAATGCCTGTTGGGAAAATGGTAGAGTTCGAAGAAGAATATATGTCTTCCTTATTTGAGTTATGCGAAATGGGAACAATGATTATAGATGCAGAAGTGAATGACGTTCATGTTCAGATGTTCACGGAACACGTAGCCCCTGTTCCAACACTTTTAATATATGGTGCCGGAAATGACGTCAAACCTCTGGTTGATTTAGCTAAATTTGTTGAATGGCGAGTGGTTTTAGTAGATCAT
>JAKADF010000314.1 GCA_021820805.1 Bacillota bacterium | reverse complement strand
GGATATGACAGATGAGTACTTGCGCGCCTTAAAGCAAACGCTAACAATTACTGGCGATACGGAATTGTTAAGTGTACCTGCTTTAATCACCGTATATAAACAAGCGCCAACACTAAATCGAAAAATAACAACCCTGGCAATTATGCAGGATGAAATTGGTCACGCACATATAGCTTACGCTTTATTACATCAATTGGGTGTAGACGTCAAATGGTTGTTATATAATCGGTCTCCCGATCGTTGGAAGAACCCTTACGCTTTTGATTTCAAATTAAACAATTTTATAGAGCTTGGAGCATTTAATGCACTTTACGACAGGGCCGGTTATACTTTGCTTTCTGACGTCGGTAAGAATACCTCATACGGTCCTTGGAAACGTGCACTCACCAAGGTTGATAAAGAAGAGTTATTCCATCTGAGAAATGGAGAATCCATTCTTCGAGAAGCTGTGAAGGATCCCAAGCAGAAAGCATTAGTGGAAAAAGCATTCCGTTTTATGTTTGTCATGGGCCTTGAATTTTTTGGCGTGTCTGATGAGCTTAAGAGTAGAACTGTTCAATTGGATTTCAAGTTAAAAGGAAAATCTAATGATGAACTTCGGCAAGAATGGATCTCAAAGGTATTTCTTTTTTGTGATTCCATTGGTATCAAAGTCCCTGCCCATTTTGACGAGGAATCTGGTAAATATGTATTAGATTTTCCATTCCCTTGCAAATTCGATTTGGAGAGACGGGAATGGATGATGGATGAACCAGATACTTGGGAAAATGTGATTAAACGGTTTAAGGCGAGAGGACCAGAAAATCTTGCCTTTGTCGAACAAATTCAAAGAGGATTTCACGAATATGAGGCGCTGAGGAAGTCTTCATAGGGTTGGGGGGTGTCCTTCAAATGAACGGCAGTTCTACAAAGAAGTACGAAGTCTTTGCTAGAAGCCAGCGGGGTGGACCATTGTACCATATTGGTATTGTTGAAGCATTCTCTGATAGCTTAGCAAAGATTTACGCGCATGCAATTTACGACGAGGAAAGTTGGTTTGAAATGTGCGTAGTTCCATGTGAAAGCTTGCAGTGGGTAATAAAACCGAAGTCCCTATTTCATAGGGGGGAGGTGCAAAACGCGTGACTGAGCCTTTATGGTCAAAGTTCCTAGAAGACTTGGCTGATAATAAGTTTGTATTACGCGACCAGCTTGTTGAAATTGGAGTCAGTGCTCCAGAGTTGTCCTCATCTTTAGCGGCAATCGCAATCGCTCAAGGAGAGCTTGGACATGCTCGTCATCTATACAACTGGACTTATGAACTGCAGGGTGTAAGTAAAGAAGTCAAAGAGGAATCCGGCAAGTCTTTGCCAGTACTGCAAGAAAATAAAAACTGGATCGACCTAATGGTGTCGGTTTACACAATCAATCTTGCTGCAAAAGTTTTTTTACAATATTTACGAGAAGTTGGTGGAGAACCTATCTTGCAGAAAACTTCAAAAATGATGGCAGAACTAGAAGAACATCTAACCTTCTCTGCTGAATGGTGCTGTCGGTTCGAGAATGAACAAGGCGCTATTCCACGGCTTTATCGAGAGGTAGTCAAGCGAATGACTGTTTCTTGTGAGCAGTGGCTCGAAAAGGTCGAAACAGTTCTAAGAGCACAGGAGTTGCCTGGGCTAAAGAAACGATTTCTAAGCGAAATGGAAGCAAGGTGCAATCTGCAACTGACGAACTAAGTGATGTGACGTACGATCATACATTTTGAAATTCTATTTTACAACAGGAATGGGAGAATGTTACCATATCCACAGTTTCTGTGGATAGAGGGATTGATATGAGACCAATGTCACTTTGTTTTACGATTTTCGGTGATTATTTACGCGATTTAAACGTTGAAATTTGGGTTGGAAGTTTAATCAGTTACTTGGAACCGTTCGGTATTTCACCAGGATTGACGCGTGTTACTTTGTCTAGAATGGCACAATCTGGGTGGGTCACTTCACGCAGAATTGGGCAAAAGAGTTATTACCGCATGTCTGATAAAGGGAAAAGAAGAACTCTAGATGGCGTAACTCGCGTCTACGACGAAGAAGAAGAACGATGGGATAGAAATTGGCAGATAATCTCTTGTGATTTTGTTGATATCGATAAAGAGCGGCGTGAGGTAATAACCCGTGAACTTCAGTGGATGGGGTTTGGATACCTTGGGAGCTCAACGTGGATAAGTCCGCACCAACGGTATGGGCAGCTCAAGCTAATGGTTGATGAATACGAGATGCAAGATCAGATTCATGTTTTTACAGGCATGTATGAAGGAATCGGATCTCCTTATGATCTCGTAAATAAGGCATGGAATATTGCGAGCATTGAGGAAAAGTATCAATCATTTTTAGATGAGTTCAGCCTTAAGTTCCAGCGTGTACATCAGCTAGGTGTCCAAGATTTACTTACCGAAATTCAAGCGTTCGTTGAGCGGGCAGCTCTCGTTCATGAATACCGTAAGTTTCTCTTTATTGATCCCCGCTTGCCGCGGGAGTTGCTTCCAGTAGATTGGGTTGGAGAACAGGCGAGAAAGCTGTTTAAGCGTTATTACAATTTTGTATCTCCCTTGGCAGAGAAGTTTTTCTACGAACACTTAGAAATAGGAAACACTTCTGACGTTGTAGGGTCTTAAAAGGAAACTTGTTTTATCTATAAGCAACCGCTTGTTATGAGAACTCTGAATGCTTCTAACATTTTTAATAACGGAGGAATGAACATGGACTTTGTAACAGTGAAAAAAGACAATGGTATTGCTGAAATCCACTTGAATATTGGAAAAGGAAATGCTTACGACTTTGATGTGTACCGTGAAATTAATGCTGCAATTGACGAAATTCGAATTGACCCGGATACCCACGTAGCCATCTTGATGAGCGACGTTCCAAAATTTTTCTCCGTCGGTGCAAATGTAAATTTCCTAAAATCAGCAGAACCAAGATATAAGACCCAATTCTGTTTATTTTGCAATGAAACTCTTGACAAAATTGCACGTTCACCACAAATTTTCATTGCTATGTTAGAAGGTCATACAGTTGGCGGTGGCTTAGAACTGGCTATGGCTTGTGATTTACGGTTTGCAGCCAACGGCAATTTCCAGATTGGACTTCCTGAAGTAACCCTAGGTGTATTGCCAGGAACCGGAGGCACACAGAGGATGGCTCGGTTAATTGGTTATTCAAAAGCGCTTGATCTCTGTATCACTGGGCGGACTCTTTCACCAACAGAAGCTTTAGATTATGGTTTGGTGGAAAGAGTTTTTGAAGTAGATGAAGTACGGGAAAAGACATTTGAGTATGCTCGTAATCTGGTAAATGGTGCAACTTATGCGGTTGGAAATATTAAATTGTCTATCATGAACGGCAAAGAGATGCCGCTTAATGCTGCAGTTCGATATGAAGGTGAATTACAAAACCTCCTGTTTAGATCTAAAGATGCTAAAGAAGGACTCTCCTCATTCCTTGATAAGCGAAATGCGGCATTTCAAGGCGTTTAATATCTGAGATTTCAGGCGAAGCGCAAGACATGGTTCTTAAACTTGCGCTTCGTCAGTTGCTGTTCTCTTAAAACTGTGAATTGGAGATGATGAGAGGAATGTCTCTCACTAGCAACGATACACTATCTCTTGGGAGCCGCGAATTATTCAATGTGGCATCCTATTTTATTGATAGAAATATTGAACTTGGCCGATATAATGACATTGCGATTTTCGAGGATGAAGGAACAACGACATACGGTGAGTTGCAAAAATTAGTGAATCAAGTTGGGAACGGATTGCATCAACTAGGCATCCAACTGGAAAATCGTGTGCTTCTCGTTTGTTATGACTCTGTCCACTTCGTAGCTTCCTTCTTTGGCGCTGCAAAAATTGGAGCTATTCCAATCCCAACAAATACGATGCTCAGTCCAATAGACTATCTGTATTGTTTAAATGACAGTCGGGCCAAGGTCTTAATTATTGAATCAGAGGTTTGGAGCAGAATTCGTGATTTACGATGTGAAATGCGTTATTTGGAACACGTCATTATTATCTCCCGAGATACTCAGAAAGAGAACCAGCCCGAAAATGATTGTTTTTATTTCTCTAAATGGTTACAAGCACAGTCTGACAAACTAAGCAATGCTTTAACCTATTATGACGACGCTGCATTCTGGCTCTATACATCTGGAAGTACAGGAAGGCCGAAGGGAGCAGTGCACCTCCAACACGATATGGAGTTTACCTTTCAACATTATGCTCAGAATATTTTGGGAATCACGAATAAAGATGTCACGTTTTCCGCTTCCAAATTGTTCTTTGCTTATGGGATGGGAAACGGTATGTATTTTTCCCTTGGAGCAGGCGGTGCCACTGTTCTCATGAAAAAGAAGGTTACACCTGAATCTATTTTTACGTATGTCAGGAAATTTAAACCTACTATATTTTTTGGAGTTCCATCACTGTATGCAGTCATGTTAGATCAGATGAACAGTGTGGATACAAAGGTAGATTTCTCTTCGGTTCGTTTCTGTGTTTCCGCTGGTGAACCATTACCTCCATCAATTTATAACAGATTTAAAGACACCTTCGGAATAGAGATACTAGACGGAATCGGATCTACTGAGGCATTACACATTTATATTTCGAGTAGACCTGGAAATGCGCGTGCAGGCAGTACGGGTCAGCCTGTCCCGGGATATGAAGTCAAGGTTGTCGATGAAGACGGGAAAGCGCTACCGCCAAACGAACCTGGCGAGCTGCTCTTGAAAGGGGATTCATTGGCTCAAGGCTACTGGAATCTTCATCGCCAAACGAAAGCAAAATTTGGTGGGGAATGGTACTACACCGGAGATAGATATTACTATCATGCGTTATGCAGTTGCTGTATGAATTTGGAATTCGTCCGCATTAAAAACTTTACGAAAATAGAAAGAAGC
>JAKADF010000313.1 GCA_021820805.1 Bacillota bacterium | reverse complement strand
AGACGTGTCAGGAAGCATGCAGATTTTTGGAGTGAGTAAGTACATAGCAATCCCGATTACTGCATTTGCAGTATGGATATTGGTGGTGAAGGGTTCATACCGTGTTGCCGAGAAGATCTTTCTCATTTTTAGTGCCGCACTTCTTTCATATATTGTATCAGCGCTCGCGGGAAAACCCGACTGGGGTGTAATCGGAAACGCGACAATTCACCCCCACTTCCCTGTGAACTTGGCTTCTGTGTCAATGGTTATTGGGTTGGTCGGTACAACAATCGCGCCTTGGATGCAGTTCTATATGCAGTCTGCAGTCATTGAAAAAAAACTGCGGATCGAAGACTACAAATACACGCTGATTGATGTCGTTGTCGGATGTATTGCAACTGTTGCAGTTGCGTTCTTTATCATGGTTGCATGCGGATCAACATTGTTTGTGGGCGGTCACGGCACACAAATATCGGACGCAAAGGATGCAGCAATGGCACTTAAACCACTAGCAGGCGACTTAGCATCACAGGTTTTTGCCTTTGGTCTTTTTGTCGCATCCGTATTTTCAGCAACGATTTTGCCAGTTGCTACAGCTTTCTATGTATGTGAGGCATTCGGGTTCGAAGCTGGAATTGAACGCAAATGGAGAGAAGCACCGCAATTCTATGTTCTCTACACGGTAATCTTAGCTCTCGGCGCAGGCATTATCCTCATTCCGCACGCTCCGCTCATTACAATTACCCTTTGGTCTCAACAGGTGAACGGCATTCTGTTACCTGTTGTTCTTATCTGTATGATGATACTCGTCAACAACAAAGAAATCATGGGCAACTATACAAATAAAACATGGATGAATGTGATTGGATGGATTACAATCACGATATTGGTACTTCTATCTGCACTACTTTTTGCGCTTTCTCTGTAAAAGTTGATTTATCTCTTGAAGCAAATCCGTCTGAGATTTTTTGATAAAAGAATTCAGTTTTTCTTCTTGCTCCTTTTCGAGTTTTGTGAATCCCTTAAGCCGAGTGCGATGTGAAGGCTTTTTGGGGTAGTCAGTAGTCAAGTAGAATCACCTTTCTTGAAATCTTATTAATATGATCCTTGTTTCAAACTATGCCATTATCCTATTTTGTGACCAGGTGGTTTGTATGCATAATCATAATGCTTTAACTATAAACGTTCATTCAAACTTAATGAAAAAGTTGGAGCGCTTAGAAAAGGAATTACTAAGAAGTACAAATAAACTGGAACGATTAATCGAATTAAATAACAAAAGAATTAAGAACCAAAATAAAGAGTAAGTAAATTGGACGTGTTTTTCTCAGACGCTTAACAACTTATAACCACGACCTTACTTTGAAATGACATCCCCAGAAAAACTAAGTTATACAGTATGACTAATGGAGAAAGCAAATGAACAAACATTTATGGATACTCCCCATTTTGTTTTTAGCCGTCACAGGTTGCGCAAAAACAGCAATACCAGTATCCGAAGCAAAAGTAACTTCTTCCACTGTACCATCAAAAAAGCAGGGAACAGTTGTGTACGGCATGCGGAAATTTCCCTACCCGTATAAAGCAATGCTCGCCATATCTTCAGATGCGGACCATGAGACCTTGCGCAAGTTTAATCTCGTGCATGAGCTACTGAACACAACTGAACTGACCCCAATGGGAAAAGGTCTTGGGTTAGACATTTCTGATTCCTTCTTTATGTACAATGGTTCAAATATTCAAACCTACACTGACGTAAACCATCTCCCGCTTACCAGTATGCTCACATGGTACGAAGGAACGTCAAGCATACCCTATGGCGCAACTATTCTTAACGACTATATCAAAGCTGGCTGGATTGACACATTGCATACGTACGGTGACTTTTCAATGACCAATCAAACCCACACAAGATTTACGCGTTATTTAGCAAAGCAAGCAATTAATACACTAAATCAACACGGTGACAATCTTACAGTTTGGACAGATCACGGTAACATGTCCAACATGGACAATTTCGGATCGTATGGAACAAGGGGTTTCTATACGTACCAACAAGGCGCGAACTCCTGGTCACCCTATTATCACACTGACCTGCTAATTCCCTATGGAGTCAAATTTGTATGGGCAGACGGACACAGTAATATATTTGGTCAGCCAAACACGATCTACCCCCTGCGCCTTCCCGATGGACGGAAAGTATGGGGATTTTATCGGTACACTGATATCGGCAGGGATGCAAAGAAAAACGTACTTTGGGTATGGACTGCTAATGATATGCCTAAGGAGCTATCCAGGACACATTTCGATGAGATTATTAAGAACTATGACTACGCAATTGTCGCTTCGCACTTCTATGCGAATAATAATGAATTACCTTTTACAAGTGCCACAATTGATTCTCTTAAAGCACTTCAGCAGGAGTATTTGAATGGAAATATCCTTGTGGCAAGAACAAGCAGGTTACTTGCTTACAATGTATTGCAAAAATATCTTCAGTATAAAGTAACTCAATTTCCGGGAAAAACAATCATTAACATTGAAGGCGTGGCTGATCCAATCTTCGGATGGTCAGTGCCAACTGTAGACAGCTTACATGGAATTACGTTTTATACATCAAATCCGGAAGAGACTGTCATCGAAATCGCTGGAATACCTGTTCCGTTAAACGTCCTTCAAGTAAACAAAACAGATGGATATGCACCAAGCATCGGATTCAAATGGTACCCTTCTGATACGACGAATTACGCTATCTCGCCACCCGGTATCTATTAAAGTCTTCCAAATCACAAATCATATCATTTTTAAATAGTGTCAAAGGCTTGTCGATCTAAGGGTAGATGGCAAGCCTCACGAATTAGACTCCTTAATCGTGGCTTGGATTAGCATTTATATTATTTCTTATTCTTATGAGACGATCTATACGGCGGCTGATTTATTAATTGCGGAACAGTATCGAATGAATAACCTTCTTCGCGCAAAGTTGTAATGATATATGGCAAAGCCTGAACTGTATCCTCCAAACTCTCCCCTTTTCCTCCCGCAAAATGCATAAGAATAATTGCCCCCGGTCCTGTATGCGCTAAAACATTTGCAGCAGCTTGCGGTCCGGTTAACCCCGCCCAATCCAGACTGTCCACATCCCAAAAAAGAATTTTATACCCAAGTTTTATGACCTCGTCAATAACATCCCGGTCTAACGCGCCATATGGAGGTCGAAAATATCTGGGTCGTACTCCAGCCACCCGTTGAATTTCTTGTGAAGTACGTTCTATTTCATCCCTGGCTTCAGCCAACGTAATTTTCGTGAAATTTGGATGGTCCCAACTATGATTCGCAAGAATGTGCCCTTCCCTTGCCATACGTTGGAGCATCTGCGGATTCTGGGCTACTCGTGACCCAACACAATTAAAAGTTGCTTTAATTTGGTATTGAGCCAGTACCGCCAGAATTTGAGGTGTCCAAACATCATCTGGACCATCGTCAAATGTTAAAGCCACAATCTTGCGATCTGTTGGACCGCTTAAAATGACTTCATTCGGGAATAAACTGTGCCAATCAACGTGCTGCGTGTGCGGCGGTCGTTCACTGATTCTTTCGGGTCCATGCTTAAATTGGGGAAGTTGTCTTGAGGAATGATGATGCCTATGCGAATGGTGACTAGAATGCTCGTAGTAATATGGCAATGGGTAACCGAACTGATACGGATTTGGAACATAACCTATTGGATAATAGGGAACGCCTTTCTGTACATTCGGAACTTGTGGATAGAAGTAAGGGTTTTCATAAAACATGTTTATCCCACCTTGAGTGTTTACTCTGCCACACTATATGGGGGATAAACATCTAGGTGATATATGCACCAAAAATCGGGCTTGGTATATTTACCCTATCTCAAAGGCATGCCACTACAGTGCAACTTAGATAGCACTTGGCTGCTTATTATGAACTCCAGCTGCCCACAAAATATCTTGAATAGCCTGTTCTGGCGATTCTGATGAATAGCCAATATCAATTCTTGGAATTGCATCTGGATTTGTCCTTTGCGTTACATCGCCAGGAGACGTTGTGAATATGAAATGATATCCCGCTTCCTTCAAGGCAATAAGCGGTGTTCGTGTTCCCCATCCGTATGGATAGGCAAACTGATTTACGTATTCTCCAAGATGCATTTGTAACTCATACTGTGCCTTGAAGAAATCCTTATAGTCCCGCATGAAGTACTGATGTGCTGTCTCCTTTTTTCCATTTACAACAATCGGAGTGTCAAACACAGGGACCATCTTTCCATTCACTTTTACTTAAAATGGGAATCATAAGTATGGCTCTCAACAGACATTCCATCATGAACCATCGTATTTAAATCGCTCCATGACATAAAGCCCTGCGAATGCATATCTTGACGAAATACAATGTCGAAAAAGGTTCCTGTCATATGGTATTTAAGAAGAATAGGCAGAGCCCTCGTGTACATACTCTTATAACCATCATCAAAGGTTAATAACACAGCATTCGGTGGAACTGTACCACGATGATCCAACCAGTCTACAAACTGGCTGTTAGTTATTACATGAAAATGGTTTTCATCCAAAGCTTGTAAGTCAGCGCCAAATAATTGCGGCGGCATGTTCCAAGTTGAACTTATTTTTTTCGACATATCATGAAAGGTTACGATCACTACACGATTTGTATAAAAGATATTCTTATTTACACTTTTGAAAGAATTCGATGCGGTTTGCTCTCGATTATGCTTATTATGTGATATGGTCTCGACCGAGCCCTTACTAGATAACTTGGTTTCGGCTGTTTTTAGAAATGGCTTCTCTGACTTCCGGTTATTTACCATCACCAAATTAGCCCTCTCTTTTCGGGGGCTATTTCTTAAAAAGGATGAAAATCCATAAAAGCCTGTTGCCAGTACAAGAACTCCGGCTAGTACGGTATATTTATTTTTCTGC